>NZ_JAGGLG010000023.1 GCF_017874315.1 Symbiobacterium terraclitae
AAACCGCAATGGAAACCAAATCGGCCCCGTAGGGTTGGCAGGTGGCTCACTATTTGATGATCAAAGTGGCTCCCAATCTCTTGATCAAACACAGACGTGGAACAGCATCCTCGAGGCCAGGCGGATGGGTGCGACGATCTTCCTGACAACTCAGGTGATGGAGGAGGCGGAGGCGCTCTGCAACCGGGTTGCGCTGCTGTTCAACGGCGAGCTCGCACTCGACAGCCCCCTGCACGAGCTGAAGGCGCGCCTCGGCATCACTCGGGTGGAGATGTCCGTCACGGGCCTCACGCCTGAAGCCGTCGAGGCGATCCTGGGCAGGTGGAAGGACGAGAACCTGATCGCAGAGGGAACGCAGAGCCTTCCGCGGGTGACGGTGCTCGTCAGGGGTGACCGGGCGCCGCTGCCGGAGCTGGTTCAGGCGGTCATGAACCAGGGGGGCCGGCTCACCCACATCGATATCCGCCCGCCCTCCCTGGAGGATATCTACCTGCACGTCGTAAAGGGGGGTCAGGCATGAGCCCCGTCCTGGTGGCGCTCCTGCGCGAGTGGCACGTCGGGCTGAAGTCCCCGCGGGCCATCATCAACCACCTGCTGTCGCCGGTCATATACCTCCTGATCTTCGCCCCCTCCATGGCCGCGACGCTGCCGGCCATCGCGTGGCGCGGCGAGTCGATGCCCTACCTGGCCTACGTCGTGCCGGGGCTGATGGCCGTGACCTCGGTCTCCATCGGCAACGGAGTGGGCGTCTCCATCTATATCGACAAGCTGACCGGCGAGCTCGAGATGCTGTTCGGCCTGCCGATTCACCGGTTCGTGCTCATCGTCGGCCTGTGCGGGAATGCCGCCCTCCGGGCCGGTGCGGTCGGTGCGATCATCTGGGGCATGGTCGCTTTCACCGCGCCGGAGATGCTTGGCGGCGGGCCTGCAGGCGTGGCGGGCAGCCTCCTGGTGGTCATGGTCTCCGCCGTGGCGTGGACGCTCCTGTCGGTCGTCCTGGCGTGCCGGATCCGCAGTCAGGAGAATTTCAACCTGGCGGTCAACCTGCTGGGTCTGCCGATCATGCTCACGTCGTCGGTCTTCTACAACCCGGCCCAGGGCCTGGCGGCGACGCGGTGGCTGGCGCAGGTGAACCCGCTCAGTTTCGCGTCGGATATCATCCGGATGCTCGCGGCCGGCCGCGCCCCGCTGTGGACGGACGTCCTGGGCCTGGCGCTGTTCCTCGTGGTCATGCTCTGTCTGGCCGTCCTCTCCATCAACACGGCCATCGAGTGACGCCCTGCGGCGGCCGCCATACCGCCCCGACTTGAGCCGGTCCGCAATCGGCTGGCGGCGCTGTTCTTTCCCGGGGAGCGCTGAAGCAGACCGTATGGCTGAAGCCCCCGGGGGCCGCATGGGAACCGCATCAGGCACATAAGTATGTGGCACGTCCCAGGTGGGACGTGCCACTCTGATTCCGGAGGTGCCCCATGCGAGGCAAGCTACCCACCCTGGCCCTGGCCGCGGCGGTGGTCATGCTGACCCTGTCACTGGTGATCTACCCCAAGGAGTCGCTCGAGGCGGCCAAGGACGGGATGAACCTCTTCTTCACGGTGGTCTTCCCTTCGCTGCTGCCCTTCTTCATCCTGAGCGAGATGATGCTGGGGCTCGGGGTGGTGCACTTCATCGGGGTTCTCTTCACGCCGCTGATGCGCCCCCTCTTCAACGTTCCGGGCGAGGGTGCGTTCGTGCTCTCCATGGGGCTCGCCGCGGGCTTCCCCATGGACGCGGTGATCACCGCCCGTTTCCGCAGGGGCAACATGTGCACCCGGGTCGAGGGTGAGCGCATGCTGGCCTTCTCCAACACCGCCGACCCCCTCTTCATCTGGGGGGCCGTGGCGGTGGGCATGTTCGGCATGCCCGCGCTCGGCGGCACGATGGCCCTGGCCCACTACATCGCCGCCCTCCTCGTGGGGCTGACTTTCCGCTTCTACGGCCTGAACGAGACCGAGTACACCCCTGAGCCCCGGCGAGAGGGAAGCATGCTGAGCCGGGCGGTGCAGGCGCTCATCAGGGCCCGCCGGGAGGACGGCCGGCCCGTGGGCCAGATGCTGGGCGATGCCATCACCGACTCCGTCAAGACCATGGCGCTCATCTGCGGCTACATCATCCTCTTCTCCACCATCGCCCGCATGATTGACGTGTCCGGCGTCTTCCCGTACCTCGCCGCGCCGTTCGAGTCGCTCTTCCGCCTGTTCGGCATCGACCCCGCCCTGGTCCGGGCCGCGGTGACGGGTCTGCTGGAGGTCGACCTTGGCACGCTCGCCGCCTCCCGGGCCACCGGTGCGCCGCTGGTGCAGCAGGTCGCCGTGGCGGGGGCGATCATCGGCTGGAGCGGGCTGTCCGTCCACGGCCAGGTGGCCAGCGTCCTGACGGGCACCGACATCCGCATGGGCCCGTACGTGGCCGCCCGGCTGCTGCACGCCGTGCTGGCGTTCATCGCCACGCTGGTCCTGCTCCCGACGGCGAGGATCCCCGGTCTCGGGATGGCCCGCGTGCTGCCCGCCCTGGGCGGCCTGCCGGACGGGCTCTGGCGGGTCTCCTTCCTGGATTATCTGGTGCGGGGTGCGGGCTGGTCTCTGGCCGTCCCGCTCGGCCTGGCGCTGGTCGGCGTGACCGCCGCCGCGCTGACCGGCGGGCTGCGCTGGGCGTACTTCTACGCGCGTCGGTGACGCGCTGGTCGGGCACGAGTTGGTTGGGTACATTGCTCGGCACCGAGTTCGTTGGACACCGGAGGGGCCGGGTACCGGGCTGGTCAGGCACAGGGGCAGGGGGGCATGCGAAGCAAGCCGTGGGAGCGCCCGCGCGCACCGGCGGCTTGCTTGCCGTTTGATGCCTTACTATAATGGCAACGTGGAACCAGGCTCCAAATGCTGCGAAAGGGGTCTTACCGGTGTCGCATGGTGAGGTTGAGGCGATTGTCGAGATCCCTGCAGGCAGCCAGAACAAGTACGAGCTTGACAAGGAGCGCGGCCTTCTCCGCCTGGACCGGGTGCTCTATTCCCCCGTCCACTACCCGGCGGACTACGGGTACATCGAGGGTACGCTGGAGGAGGATGGGGACCCGATCGACATCCTCATCCTGGTCTCCAATCCGACCCTGCCGGGCTGCATCGTGGATGCCCGCCTGATCGGCGTCCTGGAGATGGCCGACGACAAGGGGGTCGACAACAAGCTGCTCGGGGTTGCGTCCAGGGATCCCCGCTACGCGCACGTGACCGACCTGGACGGGGTGCCCCCGCACCGGCTGCGGGAGATCGAGCACTTCTTCAGGACGTACAAGGACCTTGAGGGGAAACAGACTGTCATCAACGGCTGGTTCGGCCGTGAAGCGGCCCTGGCCAGACTGAGGGCCGCACAGGAAAACTACGCCCGGGCCTCTGCGCGGAAGAGGTGACCGGGGCACAGCGGATGACAGGGTGCGGCGGCCGGGCTCCGGTGCGGGCAGGATCGCCGCCCTCGCATTCATGAGGCCCCTGAGTTTCGAGCACGATAGACGGTAACGCGGGCGCCCAGATGGCAAGGTGGTAATGACGTGAGAGAACAGATCGCAGAGTTCATCCGGGAGAAGGCGTACAAGCCGCTGGGCTTCACCGAGCTGGCGCAGGCGATGGGCATCCCGGAGAAGCAGCACGAGCAGCTGCGCAAGACCCTGGAACAGATGGAGCGCGCGGGCGAGGTGGTGCGAACGCGGACCGAGCGCTACGGCGCGCCCGAGCGGATGAACCTGGTGGTCGGGCGGCTTCAGGGGCACCCGCGGGGGTTCGGCTTCGTCGTCTCCGACCAGCCCGGCGTGGAGGACCTCTTCATCGGTCGGGAGGCGCTGAACGGCGCCTGGCACAACGACCGGGTCATCGCGCGCATCACCCCGCCCGCGCTGAGCGGCGGCCGCCGGGAGGGCGAGGTGATCCGGATCCTCGAGCGGGCGAACCCCCGGGTCGTGGGCACCTTCGAGGCGACCAAACACCTGGCCTACGTCGTGCCCGACGAGAAGCGCCTGCCGGAGGACATCTACGTCCCCAAGGGCATGACCAACGGCGCCAGGAGCGGCGAGAAGGTCGTCGTGCAGATCGTGCAGTGGCCCGACGCCCGGCGCGGCGCGGAGGGGCGCATCGTCGAGCGGCTGGGGATGAAGGGCGAGGTCGGCGTCGACATCGTGAGCGTCATCCGCAAGTACGGTCTTCCGGAGGCCTTCCCGGCCAACGTGCTGCGGGAGGCCGAGCAGGTGCCCGAGGAGGTCACGCCGGAGGCCGTCCAGGAGAGCAACCGGCGCGACCTGCGCTCCTGGACGATCGTCACCATCGACGGCGAGGACGCCAAGGACCTGGACGACGCGGTCAGCGTGGTCCGGCTCGGCAAGAGCCGCTGGCAGCTGGGCGTGCACATCGCGGACGTGGCCCACTACGTGGCCGAGGGCTCGGCGCTGGACCGGGAGGCCTACAGGCGGGGCACCTCCGTCTACCTCGCCGACCGGGTGGTGCCGATGCTGCCGCCCCGGCTCTCCAACGGCATCTGCTCGCTCAACCCGGGCGTCGACCGGCTCACCCTCTCGTGCGTGATGGAGATCGACGGGGAGGGGAAGGTGCGGTCCTACGAGATCTTCCCCTCGGTGATCCGCACCGCGGCGCGCCTCACCTACACGCGTGTCAACCAGATCCTGGGCGGCGAGCCCGGGGCCGAGAAGGGGCTGGAGGCGCTGGTGCCGCTCTGCCGCGAGATGGCCAGCCTGATGGCCGTTCTGCGCGAGCGGCGCATGCGGCGCGGCGCCCTGGACTTCGACCTGCCGGAGGCGAAGGTGCATCTGAACGACCGCGGCTGGCCCACGGAGGTCCGGCGCGTCGACCGCGGCACGGCGGAGCGCATCATCGAGGAGTTCATGCTCGTGGCCAACGAGACCGTGGCCGAGCACTGCACCACACGGGGCCTTCCGCTGCTCTTCCGCGTCCACGAGGCCCCGGCGGCGGACCGCATCGCCGGGCTGCGGGAGTTCCTGGGCCTGTTCGGCTACAACCTGCGGCTGCCGCGGGACGGCTCCGTCACCCCCGCAGACCTGCAGAAAGTGACTGAGTGGTGCCAGGGCCGCCCGGAGGAGGGCCTGATCGGCTCCGTGCTCCTGCGCACTATGCGCCAGGCCAGGTACAGCGAGGAGCCGGAGGGGCACTTCGGGCTCGCGACCGAGCACTACTGCCACTTCACCTCGCCGATCCGCCGCTACCCTGACCTGGTGGTGCACCGGGTGCTGCGGGCCCACCTCCTGCACCCGCGGGGGCTGCCCGGGAAGCTGCGGGCGCGGTGGGAACGGACGATGCCCGAGGCCGCCAGGCACTGCTCCGAGCGGGAGCGCGTCGCGATGGAGGCCGAGCGGGAGACCATCGAGCTGAAGAAGGCCGAGTTCATGTCCGACAAGATCGGCCAGCAGTTCCCCGGCGTGATCTCCGGCGTGACCCAGTGGGGGTTCTACGTGCAGCTGGAGAACACCGTGGAGGGCCTGGTGCACATCTCCACCCTCACCGACGACTACTACCACTTCTACAGCGAGCACTACGCGCTGATCGGCGAGCGCACCCGGCGCCGCTTCCGCCTGGGCGACCGGGTCGTGGTGCGGGTCCTGAAGGTGGATGTGGACAACCGGCAGATCGATTTCGCGCTGGATGCCGACACCGAGGTCCACACCGTGGTCGCCACGGGCCGCGCGGGGCGGCAGCGGGCCGCCCGCAAGGCGGCGGCCGCCGGCAGGCCCGAGCCCGAGCGGCCGAAGCGCAAGGGGCGGCGGAAGGCGTCGGGCAAGGCGAAGGCAGCCGAGTCCCGCGAGGCGCCTGCGGCCCGTGCTGAGGCGGCCGGTTCAGCCGAGACAGCGCTGAGGCGGCAGGAGCGGTCGGATCAGCCCGAGCGCGAGCACAAGGTGGTCAAGCTCCACGCCCAGGCGAAGGGCAGTGGCCGGTTCGACATGTGGGGCCTTCCTGTTCCCGAGCACAGGCTCCGGGCGCGGGATGCCGCGGATCCCACGGTGAACAACCCTTTCTCGCTGAGCCGGCCCGCGGCAGACGACGATGACGCCCCCCACGGCGAGGCCCAGCGGCCGGTCCGGCTGGCGCGCCGACCGCGGCGGCGGGCGGAGGCCCGCAAGCGGAACGGTGACAACGGGTGATGGCAGAGGCTCCCGGCTGCGTTTCAGACCGGGAGCCTTTTCCTGGGTGCGCTGACGAAGTGGAAAAATACGGAGCTTGACGTAACATGCGGTACGTGGCATAATTAAGCTTCCGGGCGGGGTGAGAACATGGCCAAGGGAAAGACCGGTGACGAGATTCAGCCGATCGCGGAGAACCGCAAGGCCCGCCACGACTATTTCGTGGAGGAGACCTACGAGGCCGGGATCGTTCTCGTCGGTTCCGAGGTCAAGTCCTGCCGCGCCGGACGGGTCAACCTGCGTGACAGCTACGCGCAGATCAAGGACGGCGAGATTTTCCTCCACAACTGCCACATCAGCCCGTTCGAGCAGGCCAACCGGTTCAACCACGAGCCGCTCCGGCCGCGCAAGTTGCTGATGCACAAGCGGGAGATCCAGCGCCTCTTCGGAAAGGTCCGTGAGAAGGGTTTCACGCTGGTCCCGCTGCGGTTATACTTTAAGAAAGGCAGAGTGAAGGTCGAGCTTGCGCTGGCGAAGGGCAAGCGCTCCTACGACAAGCGCGAGGACATCGCCGCCCGCGACGTGAAGCAGGAGATGGCCCGTGCCCTGCGGGGCAAGTACGACGACTGATCCTGTCCGGTTGGCACACGCTGGGGCGGCCCAGCCAACACACGGGGGCGAATCAGGTTCGACGGGGGAGGATTCATCCAGGACAGCGAGCCGAGGTGGCGGCAGGCCTCGTTAAACAGGCCGCAAGGCTTAAGTGCCAACGACGATCTTGCTCTCGCTGCGTAAGCAGCACGCGGCGTAACGCCGCGATCGCTCCTCCGGACTGTGGGCGCCGTGCGCCGGGGTTGTAGCGTCAAAGCAACGGGCTGTTCCTCCCGGGGTGACCGCGGACCCGGGAGGCGAGGAACCTGCTGCGGTTGGTCCGGGCTGCAGCCCGCCGTCAGGCGGCATCCCGGGCGAGACGCAAAGTGACGGCTGCGCTCGGAGACGTCCTGTTTGAAGCTCTTTCGGACGCGGGAGGCAGAGCCCGCCGCCTCCACCAGACATCAGCTGCGCTCCGTGGCCGAAGGCCGCGGGGCGCGTTTTCCTATGCGGACCCTGCGGGCTGCGCAACCTCGTTGGTGCAAACTTTCCACGACAACCTATTTAGATCATGTGAACCAAACTGAATAGGGGCACGTATTAGAGAATAGGGGGGATGAGCAGGAGAATGCGTTCCCCTCCGCCAACATTAGGACCATGGGCTTTTCAGGGCGCTTACGTTCCCGGAACCTGAAATCCCATGGTACATGAAGACCTTGGCGAAGGACTCCAGTGGGGGGGACAGGGTGTGCTTGCAAGGCCTTCGGTGAACCAGCAGGTGGCGGAGATCGATGAGCTCCTCAGAGAGGTGGGGGCACTCCTGCGGAAGCGGGGGCGCGATATCCTGGGGAACTTCGACATCACCAGCCCGCAGTTCGATGCGCTCCTGGTGCTGCGGGAGCACGGGGAGCTGACCATGGGTGAGCTGTGCGCCAAGATGTACCTCGCCTGCAGCACCGCGACCGATCTGATCGACCGCATGGAGCGAAACGGTCTGATCGAGCGGGTGCGCGATACCGCCGACCGCCGGGTGATCCGGCTGCGGGTCCTGCCGAAGGGCAGCGAACTGATCGAGCAGGTTCTCGAGGCTCGTCAGGCGTACCTTTCCACCGCCATGGCAGGCCTGGGCGCAAGCGACAAGGCGCGCATCATCCGAACGCTGGAGGAGCTCAGCGCGCTGCTGGCCCGAGACGTTCAGGGCTAGCGGCACGTAAAGGGGCAGGCGCCGCCCCCGGCGGGGCGGCGCCTGCCGCGCCTTCAACGGGAAACTCGTGGTATGGCGGCAGCGTCCAACCCGTACGATAGCGATGGCAGCTACAGATCCGCAGCGGGATGCAGCAGCACGAGAGGAGACCCCAGCATGACCGGCACCACCGAAGATACCGCAAGGCCCATCGGCTTCTTCGACTCAGGGGAGGGCGGGCTGACCGTCGCACGGGCGGTCGCCGAGCTGCTGCCCCACGAGAACTTGCTCTACGCCTGCGACACCGCGCACTTTCCCTACGGTCCCCGCCCGCTGGCCGAGGTGCGGTCCTTTTTCCTGCGTTTCATGGAATTCTTCGTCGAGCAGAACTGCAAACTGGTGATAGTGGCCTGCAACACGGCCACAGCGGCAGCCATCGACCTGCTGAAGGGCGCGGCGTTCCCGGTGCCCGCGCTGGGGGTCGTGCAGCCCGGCGCCGCCATGGCGGCCCGGGTCTCGACCACCGGCCGCATCGGAGTGGCGGCCACGCAGGGGACCTGCGACTCGGGCATCTACCCGAGCACGATCCGCGCGATTCGCCCGGACGCCCGGGTCATCCAGCAGGCCTGCCCCATCCTCGTCATCCGCGCCGAGGAGGGGGTCATCTCCGGGCCCGAGGTGCGGGCGGAGGTGGAGCGGTGCCTCGCGCCGATTCTCGCCGAGCAGGTCGACACGCTGGTGCTGGGCTGCACCCACTTCCCCCACATGGCGGCCGTGATCGCCGACGTGGTGGGCCCCGGGGTGCGGCTGGTGGACCCCGGCCAGGCCACCGCGGCGCAGGTTGCCGATCTCCTGGAGGCGCGCGGCCTCCGCAACCCGGGGCCCGCCCCCGGTGAGCGGCGGGCCTTCACCACGGGGGACCCGGAGCGCTTCCTCGAGGTCGCCAACCGGCTGTGGCCGGGGGGCGTGGGCGCTGCCGCACAGATCTGAGCCCAGACAGAGCAGGAGTGAGGCCACGGGATGCGGCAGGACGGTCGGATGCCCCATGAGATGCGCCCCATCACCATCACGCGCAACTACAACATGCACGCCGAGGGCTCGGTGCTGATCGAGGTGGGACATACCCGCGTGATCTGCACGGTCACGGTGGAGGACCGGGTCCCGCCCTTCCTGAAGGGAAGAGGAGAAGGCTGGATCACCGCCGAATATGGCATGTTGCCCCGCGCAACGGGGCAGCGGGCCGGCCGTGAGGCCGCACGCGGCAGGCAGGGCGGCCGCACGATGGAGATCCAGCGGCTGATCGGCCGGTCCCTGCGCTCCGTCGTCGACCTCAAGGCGCTGGGCGAGCGGACGCTGCTGATCGACTGCGACGTGATCCAGGCCGACGGCGGCACCCGCACCGCGGCGATCACCGGAGCCTTCGTCGCCCTGGTGGATGCGGTGGACGGGCTGCGCCGGGCCGGGCTGATCGCCAGACTGCCCGTCAGCGACTACCTGGCGGCGACGTCGGTGGGCGTGGTCGACGGCGTGCCGCTCCTGGACCTGGCGTACGGCGAGGACTCGCGGGCCGCGGTCGACCTGAACCTGGTGATGACCGGGTCCGGCGGGATTGTGGAGATTCAGGGCACGGGCGAGGAGCGGCCGTTCAGCCGCCGGCAGCTGGACGAGCTGCTGGCTCTGGCCGAGAGCGGGATCCGGCAGCTGGTGGCGGCGCAGCGCCACAGCCTCGGTGCCCTGGGAGCGGAGGTCGGTTCCCTTGTCGGACAGGCGGTTGGTGCTGGCCAGTAAGAACCCGGGGAAGCTGCGGGAGTTCCGCGACCTCCTGGCCGGTCGGTCGATCGAGGTGATCGGGCTCGACCCCGATGCGCCCGAGGTGGCCGAGACGGGTACTACCTTCGAGCAGAACGCGCTGATCAAGGCCCGCGCCGCTGCGGCGGCCACGGGCCTTCCCGCGCTGGCGGAGGATTCGGGCATCGTGGTGGACGCGCTGGGCGGCGAGCCGGGGGTCCGCTCGGCCCGCTGGGTTCCGGGAAGCGACGAGGACCGGCTACGGGCCTTGCTGGCCCGCATGGAGGGCGTGCCGGCGGAGCTGCGGACCGCCCGGTACGTGTCGGTGATCGCGGTCGTGCTCCCCTCGGGGCGGGAGGAACTGTTCCGGGGCGAGTGGGAGGGCCGGCTGACCGAGGCGCCCCGGGGCACGGGCGGCTTCGGCTATGACCCGATCTTCGAGCTGCCGGACGGCCGGACGGCGGCCGAGCTGACGCTGCAGGAGAAGAACGCCGTCAGCCACCGGGCCCGGGCGCTCGCCCGGTGCCTGGAGCGGCTTCCGGCGCTGCTGGAGGAGGGCTAGCGTGCTGCGGATCGGTGTGGTCAGCGACAGTCACCGCCGGTTTGCGTACGTGCCGGACATGCGGGAGAAGTGCGGTCGGCTGGACTGGCTCCTGCACGCGGGCGACCACCTCTCCGATGCCCCCCGCATCGCCGCCGACCTTGGGGTTGACCCGTCGCGGGTGAGGGCGGTGGCGGGGAACTGCGACTTCCCCGAGACGGAGCCCGACGAGCTGCTGCTGGAGCTGGAACAGGTGCGGATCCTGATGGTCCACGGGCACCGCCACGGGGTGAAGTCCGGGCCGCAGCGGGTGCTCTACCGGGCGCAGGAAGCCGGCGCCCGGGTGGCGATCTTCGGCCACTCGCACGTGTCGTTCCTGGAGGACGTCGGGGGCGTGCTGCTGCTCAACCCGGGCTCTTTGAGCCTGCCCCGGCGCCCGGGCGATCTGCCCTCCTGCGCCGTCCTGGAACTGGCCGGCGGAGAGGTCCGCGCCCGCCTGCAGTTTCTGGGCGAAGACAGCATTTAGCTTTTGACAGCAGGCCGGGCGATACGCTATACTCTCTTGTGCGGGATGACCGGGGTGTGGCGCAGTCTGGTAGCGCGCCTGCTTTGGGAGCAGGATGTCGCAGGTTCAAATCCTGTCACCCCGACCAACCGGGCAGGGGCCGATCCATCAAACTGCGGGTGTAGCTTAGTGGTAAAGCTCCAGCCTTCCAAGCTGGCTACGAGGGTTCGATTCCCTTCACCCGCTCCAGACGGTTCGTTTTGAGGACGAACAACCTTCGTCCTCTTTTGCTCTTGACTGGAAGTCGGCCCCTGCCCTGCCGCCAGGGCGCGCCTTGTGCCCCGGTTTGCCCTGTGCTAAACTAACCTGTGCTGTAGACGCGCCTGTAGCTCAGGGGATAGAGCAACCGCCTTCTAAGCGGTTGGCCGCAGGTTCGAATCCTGCCAGGCGCACCAGCATTCCTCCGGTTCCGGCCGCGTTCACACGCTGACCGTAGCTCAGTTGGTTAGAGCGCCAGATTGTGGCTCTGGAGGTCGCCGGTTCGACTCCGGTCGGTCAGCCCACACCTTGGGGCGTAGCCAAGTTGGTAAGGCACGGGACTTTGACTCCCGCATGCGTAGGTTCGAGTCCTGCCGCCCCAGCCAGCACGGCAGGCTCCCGCCCCGACGGGGGTCTGCGATTGTCGGGCCATTAGCTCAGTGGTAGAGCATCCGCCTTTTAAGCGGGGTGTCGTTGGTTCGAATCCAACATGGCCCACCATCATCCACGTGGCCCCGGGACTGCCGACGCAGTCCTGGGGCCACGTGCGCTGTAGATGCAGCAGAGCTCCAGGTACGCCGTGTCGAGACCGGCGTGAAACAGCCTGCTCTATCGGAGGAGGCCGCCGAGCCGCCGGCGGAGTCCTGAGGCTGCGCCCTCGGTAGGAAAGGTGGCAGCAGGACGCGGTATGATGAATCCGGCCTTCCTTCTCTGCACGATCGTCCCGTGGCAGGCGCTGCTGCAGCGGAGAGTGCGCAGACACTGTGACTTGCCAGCCGCGAGGAGGGGAGGGCAGCGATGGCAGTTCGCGTTGATGGCGCGTCATCCGATAGCCTGTCCGGGTGCGGCTTGTGTCGAGCCGCGCACTGGCCCAACAGCAGGGACAGGAATAGCCCGCCGACGCTCCTGCGCACCCTAGGGGCAGATGCAGAAGGGGGCGCAGAAGGATGTTCATCGCGAGACTCCTGGTCGTGATCGGCGCGCTGAACTGGGGGCTGATCGGGTTGTTCGGTTTTGACCTGGTGGCCTTCCTGTTCGGCGGGCAGATGTCGCTGATCTCCCGGATCGTATACACCCTCGTCGGCATCGCCGGCGTGGCCATGATCGCGGACTTCGCCACGACTCGCCAGCGGACCTGAGAGAGCATGCGCGCACGCCTCCGGGCTTTCCGGAGGCGTGCCGCCGCGCAGGGGGCCGTTCGGGCACAGCGGGCTCCCTAATCAGCGATGGCCCAGCCGATCGCCGATGATCGGTTGGGCCATCCCCATAGGCCGCGAACTCTGGATGGTGCGAGAGAGGGGACTTGAACCCCTACGCCTTGCGGCACAAGATCCTAAGTCTTGCGTGTCTGCCAATTCCACCACTCTCGCATGCGCTGCACATGATATGTTACCCCAGCCGGGCCGTTTGTGTAAAGCGCAAGCGCTGCACGGGAAGCGCTTCCGCCCGTGCCATAGGGTCGACTCCTGCCGTCAGGTGCGTATACTCCTTCGACCCGTGCGTGATCGACAGGAGGGGGAAGCGCGATGACCGACGGCGTCGACCTGCCGCTGATGATTCCCGTCGTGCAGCACTTCGCCGCGCCTGAGGTGGCCGACGTGGAGGCGGCCATGCGTGCGGCCCTCGACGGGCTGCGCCTGCGGTCGGTGGTCGGGCCCGGCATGCGCGTGGCCATCACCGCGGGGAGCCGGGGCATCCGGAACATCCCGCTGATCCTGCGCACAGCCGCAGGGTACCTCAAGGAGTTGGGCGCCGAGCCGGTGGTGGTTGCCGCCATGGGCAGCCACGGCGGCGGCACGGCCGAGGGGCAGCTGGCCGTCCTGCGGAGCCTCGGCGTGACCCCCGAGGCTGTAGGGTGCGCGGTGCACGGCGGGGTCGAGGTGGTGGAGCTGGGGCGGACCGGGGAGGGTCGCCCGGTCTACTTCGATGCGTTCGCAGCCGCGTGCGACGGTGTGCTGGTGATCAACCGGATCAAGCCGCACACCTCCTTCCGCGGACGGCTGGAGAGCGGCCTAGTGAAGATGATGGTGGTCGGCCTGGGCAAGCCGGCCGGCGCGGCGCAGTTCCACGCGTGCGCCCCGGAGCGGCTCTCCGACGCCCTGGCCGAGATGGGCCGGGTGATCCTGCAGCGGGCGCCCATCCTGGGCGGCATCGCCGTGTTGGAGAACGCCCGGGAGGAGACGGCCGACCTCGTGCCGGTCGGGCGCGACGAGCTGATCGAGCGCGAGATGGCCCTGCTGGAGCGCGCCAGGGCGCTGCTGCCCCGCCTGCCCGTCCGGGCGCTGGACCTGCTGATCGTGGAGGAGATGGGCAAGGACATCGCCGGTACGGGCATGGACACCAACGTGATCGGCCGAGTCGGCATCTTCGGCGTGCCGGACGGCGATCCGGCCGTCCGGCGCATCGTCGTGCTGGATCTGACCGAGGCCTCCCACGGCAACGCCAACGGCATGGGGCTGGCCGATTTCATCACCCGACGGTTCCAGCGCAAGATCGACTTCCCAACCACCTACCTCAACACGCTCACGGCGACCTTCGTGCAGCGGGCCCGGATGCCGATCGTGTGCGAGACCGACCGGGATGCGATCGCCACAGCGCTCAGGACGCTTGGCAGGCCCGCCCCGGACCGGGTGCGGGCGATGCGCATCCGGAACACCCTCATGCTGGAGCGGCTCTGGGTCTCCCCGGCGGTATGGGCGGAGATCGGGGGCTCGCCCGGCCTTACCGCCGCCGGCCCGCCCGGTCCGATGCGGTTCGACCCGGAGGGGCGGCTGCTCCCGGAACCGGCCTAGATCGTCGCGTCCTTCTCCAGCACCGGCAGCTCGGGCCGCAGGATGTCCGGGTACTTGATCCCGGCGCCGGTGTTGAGCAGCACGACCCGGTCCTCCGGCTGCAGCCACCCCTGCTCCCGCAGCCTCCGGGCGGCGCCGACCAGGGAGGCACCCTCGGGGCAGATGAAGAGGCCCTCGGTCCGGCTGATCTGCTGCAGGCCCCAGAGGGTATCCTCGTCCGGCACGGCGACGCAGGTGCCGCCGGTGGCGCGCACGGCCTCGAGCACGAGGAAGTCGCCCAGGGCCTTCGGCACGCGGATCCCCTGCGCCACGGTCTCGGCACCCTCCCACCTTTCGGAGGCTTCCCTGCCCTCGTGGAACGCCTTGACGATCGGTGCGCAGCCGGCGGCCTGCACGGCCACCAGACGGGGCATCCGGGCACCTTCCGGCAGCCAGCCCATCGCCATCATCTCGCGGATTGCCTTGTAGATGCCGATGATGCCCACCCCGCCGCCGGTGGGGTAGAGGATCGCATCGGGCAGCCTCCAGCCCAGCTGCTCGGCGATCTCGTAGCCCATGGTCTTCTTGCCCTCGATGCGGTACGGCTCCTTGAGGGTGGCTGCCTCGAACCAGCCGTGCGCCTTCGCCGACCGGGCGACGATGGCGCCGGCGTCGGTGATCTGGCCGCGCACCATGTAGGCGCGGGCCCCCACGGCCACCGCCTCCAGCACGCTCATCGCCGGGGCGTCGACCGGCATGACCAGGGTGACCTCGATGCCGGCCCGGGCGCCGTAGGCGGACCAGGCGCCGCCGGCGTTGCCGTTGGTCGGCATGGCGACCTTTCGGATGCCCAACTCCCTCGCCCGGCTCATCCCCACGGCCGAGCCGCGGGCCTTGAAGGTGCCGGTGGGGTTCACGCCCTCATCCTTCAGCATGAGGTTGGGCAGGCCCAGGGACTCGCCCAACCGCCGGACGGAGAGCAGCGGGGTCATGCCCTCGCCCAGCGTGACGACGTGCTCGTCGCTGCGGACGGGGAGGACCTCCCGGTACCGCCAGAGGCTGGAGACCCGGCCGGCGAGGTCCGCCGGGCGCACCGCCGCCGCGGCGGCCTTCAGGTCGTAGCGGACGAGCAGCGGTCCGCAGCACGCACACAGGTTCATGATCTGATCCGCGTCGTAGGTCCTGCCACAGCGGGCGCATTCCAGGTGGGTCATGTAGGTCATCGCGCGTCGCCTCCATGCCAGCAGGTTGGGAAAGGGCAACCTGTGCCACCTTCCGCATGCACCTGTCTTCGCCCTCGCCGTGCGGCATCCCTACACCCGCTTCCCTCCCGCGCTAGCGGGCCACCTTTCCCCGCCAGGCCACCATGCCGCCCTCGACGTTCTTCACGTTGGTGAAGCCCAGGCGGCTCAGGTACTGGCAGGCCATCGCCGATCGGCTTGCGGTGCGGCAGATCACCAGGATCTCGTCGTCCCTGTTCAGCTCGGCCGCCCAGGTGCGGATCTGCCCCAGCGGCTTCAGCACCGCACCGGGTACGTGCCCCTCCGCGTACTCCCAGGGCTCCCGCACGTCGATGATCGTCGGCTTCTCCCCCCGCTCGAGGCGGGCCTGCAGCTCGGCTGTGGTGATTGAGGCCATCTTCGGTCTGAATCCAAACATCCGCCATCGCTCCTCACGCTCATGATGCGCTCTACGCACTCCATAATACCCCTACCGGTATCGGTAACGCAAGGGGGTTGAAATACCTTACCGGGTATGGTGTAGTATAAGGGAACGTACTTGCAGCCAAGGGGGAGTAATCCATGTCCCAGCGCAAGATCGTGATCGTCGGCGGGGTGGCGGGCGGGGCCACGGCCGCGGCCCGTGCCCGGCGCACCGACGAGCACGCCGAGATCGTCCTGTTCGAGAAGGGCCCCTACATCTCGTTCGCCAACTGCGGGCTGCCATATTACGTGGGCGGTGAGATCGGCGACCGGTCGGCTCTGCTGCTGCAGACGCCCGAGAGCTTCCGCGCCCGCTTCGGTGTGGATGTGCGGGTGAACCACGAGGTCCTCGCCATCGATCGGGCTGCGAAGGCGGTAGCGGTGCGGAACCTCGAGACAGGCGCGGTCAGCACGGAGACGTACACGGCCCTGATCCTGGCCCCGGGGTCGATCCCGATCCGGCCGCCCCTGCCGGGCATCGACCTGCCCAACGTCTTTATGGTCCGCACCGTGCCGGATGCCGTGGCCATCCGGGCGTTCGTGGAGGAGCGGCAGGCCTCCCGGGCCGTGGTGGTGGGCGCGGGCTTCATCGGGCTGGAGATGGTGGAGAACCTGGTGAACCTGGGCCTCGGCGTCACGCTGGTGGAGAAGGCCGACCAGGTGCTGCCGCCGCTGGACCCGGAGATGGCGGCGTTTGTGCAGTCCACCCTGGAACAGATGGGGGTCGAGGTGATCACCGGCGACGGCATCGCCGCCTTCGAGGGCGCCGAGCGGGCGACGGCCGTCCGGCTGGAGAGCGGGCGGACCGTCGAGGGCGACCTCTTCGTCCTGGGCCTTGGCGTCCGGCCCGACACCCGCCTCGCCCGGGAGGCCGGCCTCGCCATCGGGCCGACGGGCGGCATCCAGGTGAACGAGCGCATGCAGACCAGCGACCCTGCGATCTACGCCGCCGGCGACGCCGTGGAGACGGTCCACCTGGTCACAGGCCGGCCTGCCCTCATTCCCCTGGCGGGTCCGGCCAACAAGCAGGGCCGGGTGGCCGGCGCCAACGCCGCGGGCGACTCGCTCACGTTCCCGGGGGCGATCGGAACCGCGATCGTGCGGGCGGGCAGTGTGGTGGCCGCGACCACCGGGCTCTCGGAGAAGGCGGCCCGGCGGGAAGGCCTGCAGGTCTACACCAGCTACACCCTCTCCGGCGACCACGCCGATTACTACCCTGGCGTACATGAACTGCTCACCAAGCTGGTGGTGGAGGAGGGGACGGGACGGGTGCTCGGCGCCCAGGTCGTGGGCGAGGCCGGTGTCGACAAGCGGACCGACGTGTACGCGACGGCCATCCTGGGCGGGATGACCGTGGAGCAGCTGGCCAACCTGGACCTGGCCTACGCGCCCCCGTTCGGGTCGGCCAAGGACCCGGCGGTCGTCGCGGGCATGGTGGCGCAGAACATCCGGCGGGGAACGCTGCGCACCATCACACCCGACCGGCTGCTGGAGCGGCTGGAGGCCGGCGAGGGCCTGCAGGTGGTCGACGTGCGGAACCCATACGAGTTCGACATGGGCGCCGTGCCCGGCGCCGTGAACATCCCGGTGGATGAGCTGCGCCGCCGCATCGGCGAGTTGGACCCGGCGCGGGAGACCGTGGTCTACGACCGCACGGGTGCGACGGCCTACGTGGCCGCCCGGATGCTGATGCAGCGGGGGTTCAGCGTATCCAGCCTCACCGGCGGCTATGCGCTGTTCCCGGCCGCCGAGGCGGTTCGGATGCAGCAGCTGACGCAGGGCTAGGCTCGCACCACAAGGCAGACCGGCCCCCAGGCGGGGGGCCGGTCTGCTGCTATTCGGCCGGCGGCGGGTTCCAGAGCGGGTGCCGGTGCCGGGCGTACTCCGCATCGACGGTGCCGGTGAAGATCGACTTGACCAGCGGTCGGTTAGGGCGGAGGAGGAAGGCTGCCAGGTGGGCCGCGATCCCCAGGATGATCAGCCCAGTGCCGATGTTGTGCAGGGCGGTGTTCCACTTGAGGAGCACATACGGGAGTGTGACGCCCGGCAGGTTCTTGATGACTTTGACAAGGCCAGTGAGGATCAGAAGGAGCGTCGTCCCGGCAATAAAGGCGTAGGCCAGCCGCTGCTCGGCCAGAAACTTGCCGGAGGGCGGCTCGGGTCTGCCGGTAAGCATGGCGGCGATGATCTGGACTGACTCCTTCAGGTCGCCCCGCCGAGGCAGAAGGCCGAGCCTCCCCGTGCGCAGGTTGAAGAGGATATGGTAGGCGGCCACGCCGATCAGGATGGCCGCACCGATGTAGTGCAGGCGCAGCGTGGTGCCGTAGTCGGCCGACCACGCCATGCCCGGCAGGTCCGCTACCTTGTAGCGCTTGTACATGGGCATCTGGCCGATGCCGCTGAAGATCAGCAGGAAGATGGAGAGCGCCACGCCCCAGTGAACCACGCGGTCGGAGAGGGTGTGCCGCCGCACTTGAGGCCGCCTGGCCATCTACGCGTCACCTCCCTTCGTCATCACCCGGGCCGCGCCGGCCACCGCGGCTGCCACGCCGGCGACCGGTGCGATGAGCATGGAGAGGGCGAGGCCGGCCGGGGTATCCAGCATGTTACCCACGCCCACCGGCATGCCTGGACGACCGGGTCGGGTGTCGTTCTCCTCAGCCTTGCGCTTGCGGATGGCCGCGTCGATCAGCTCGAACGGAACCTTAGATACATAATAAGTAGAGGTGCCTCCGTTTTCGGTCTCACCGTAGATGTAGCCGCCGATCTCCTCCGCCCTGCGGTGGGCCAGTGCCCGCATCTCCTCCCGGGGGCCGAAGGTGATGGCTCCGCGCGGGCAGGCCGCAGCGCACGCCGGCGGCTCACCGGCCTCCACCAGGTCTGCGCAGCCGTCGCACTTGTACATGGCTCCGCCTCCGACGTACTGGGGCGCGATGCTGAGGTAGGGGCCAACCCCGGCCTGCCGCTGCGGAATGCCCCAGGGGCACACGTCGCGGCACTTGGCGCCGCCCATGCAGGAGGACTGATGGATTTCCACCAGTCCGGAAGCATGCTGCTCAACGGCGGAAAACGGGCAGAGGTTCATGCAGGTGGGGTTCTCGCAGTGCATGCACCTGCGCGGCACGGATACCTCCTGCGTCTCGCCGTCCACCTCCACGGTTACCGTTTCCACATAGGTCCAGTTGTAAGGGGTGAGCCGGTTGATCACCCCGCGCTGCCGAGACCAGTCCTCGTGCTTCTTCTGGGGCCAATAATCCATGATGGGCTGCCGCGGCTCGGGGAACCGCCCTACGTTTCTGGCCCGGCAGGCCGCGACGCAGCGGGGCACCTCCTCGCCCCTGCAGCCATCGCAGCGGGTGAGATCGATGACCGACCCCAAGGGAACCGTCCCCGCCCCCGCTGAACCAGCCCTGGCGGGCAGGCCGTACAGGAGGCCGGCGCCCACCGCGCCGGCTGTCACGGAGCGCCTGAGGAAGCTTCGCCGTGATAAGGCTGCCATCCGAATTCCTCCTCGCGTCTTTGATACCAATACCCGTATGGGTATCATCAGGCCAAGTCTACCCTCCTTCGCCGCAGGGCTGCAATCCGCCCGGGACCGGACTGTACAGATTTGGCACGAAAGTGCTACGCCGGCGTCGGGCCGTCGTCCACCAGCGCCGCCCGGCGGCGCCCCGCCGAACCTCGTCTTCCCCGCGGTGCGTCTTATAGGTTGGACGGTTCGTTGTCCCTGTGCCCTGGGCGTGGTATAATACCCAAGTTGCAGCCGTGTAACCTGGCTGGATGAACGTATATGGCCAGCCCGTTCCGGCCATATACTGAACGATCAAGGGGGAGACCAGATGAAGGCTACCTGGGACAAGTTGGAGAAAAACTGGATGCAGTTTGAAGTAGAGGTGGATGCCTCGGAGTTCTCCAAGTCGATCGAGGCTGCGTTCAGGAAGATGAACCAGCAGGTGACCATTCCCGGTTTCCGCCGGGGCAAGGCGCCGCGGGCGATCTTTGAGCGCATGTACGGCAAGGAGGCGCTTGTCCAGGAAGCGGTGGAGCAGCTTCTCCCCCGGGCCTATGGCCAGGCGGTGGAGCAGGGGCAGGTGGAGCCCATCGCCCAGCCTGAGATTGAACTGGTACAGGCAGAAGAGGGCCGGCCCTTCATCTTCAAGGGGAAGGTGCAGGTGCTTCCCGAGGTTACGCTCGGCCGGCTGTCTGGCTTTGGCATTGAGAAGACCGTGCCCGAGGTGGCCGACGAGCAGGTCGAGGAGCAGCTGAATGCGCTGCGCGAGCGCCTGGCCACCCTCGTCACCGACGAGGCGGGCGAGGTCGTGAACGGCAGCTTCGTCGTCATCGACTTCGAGGGCTTCATCGACGGCGAGCCCTTCGAGGGCGGCAAGGGCGAGGGCTACACCCTCGAGATCGGCTCCGGCACCTTCATTCCCGGCTTCGAGGAGGGGCTGCTGGGCGCCAAGGCCGGCGAGACCCGCGACGTGAACGTCACGTTCCCCGAGGAGTACCACGCCGAGCACCTCGCCGGCAAGCCGGCCGTCTTCAAGGTGACGGTGCAGGAGGTCAAGAAGAAGGAGCTGCCCGAGCTGAACGACGAGTTCGCGCAGCAGGTCAGCCCGTTCAAGACCGTGGAGGAACTTCGGGGCGATATCAAGAATCGTCTCACTGAGGCCGCGCAGCAGAACGCCGAGCGCGAGTTCCGCAACAAGATCGTTGAGGCCGTCACCAACGACGCCGCGGTGGAAGTGCCTGAGGTCATGGTCAGCGACAAGGTGCACGACATGATCCACGACTTCGAGCACCAACTGGCCCAGCAGGGCTTCACCCTCGAGATGTGGCACCGGGTGACGGGCAAGACCCACGAGGACCTGCACAAGGAGTTCGGGCCCCGGGCGGAGCAGGCCGTCAAGACCGATCTCGTGCTGGCCGCCGTGGCGAAGCGCGAGGGGCTGACGGTCTCCGAGGCCGAGATCGAGGCCGAGTTCGACCGGCTGCTGGCCATGTATCCGAGGCAGAAGGCCGATATCGAGCGGCTCCGCAAGAACGCCGGCTACCGGGCCCGCATGCGCGAGGACCTGCTGGCCCAGAAGGCAGTTGAGCACCTGGTAGCGCTTAACACCGCTGCCTGATCCGGCCAGTTCCGGAATAATTGACGGGTGGAGGAGGTTAGACTATGAGCTACCTGATTCCGTACGTCATCGAGCAGACCAACCGCGGTGAGCGCTCCTACGACATCTACAGCCGGCTGCTGAAAGACCGCATCATCTTCCTCGGGACGCCGATCGATGATCAGGTGGCGAACGTGGTCATCGCACAACTCCTCTTCCTGGAAAGCGATGACCCCGACAAGGAGATCAACCTCTACATCAACTCGCCCGGCGGTTCGGTGAGCGCCGGCCTGGGCATCTACGACGCGATGCAGCACATCAAGTCGCCGGTGAATACAACTGTCGTGGGGATGGCGGCCTCCATGGGCGCCCTGCTCCTGGCGGCCGGGACGGGCAAGCGCTATGCCTTGCCCAACGGACGGGTGATGATCCACCAGCCCCACCTCGAAGGGGTGGGCGGACAGGTTACCGACATTGAGATCACCGCGCGGGAGGCTATCAAGACCAAGCGCATCATGGCGGAGATCCTCGCCAAGCACACCGGTCAGTCCGTGGAGCGGATCCTGGCAGACACCGAGCGCGACCGCTGGATGTCTGCCGAGGAGGCGAAGGATTACGGCTTGGTCGACGAGGTGCTGCACCCCAGGGATAAGGCGAGCCGCTCCGCACGCTAACGAAGAGGGGTGGGGGAATGTTCAAGTTCACCGGTGAGGACAAGGGCCAACTGAAGTGCTCGTTCTGCGGCAAGTTTCAGGACCAGGTGAAGAGGCTTGTCGCAGGACCGGGTGTTTATATCTGCGACGAATGCATTGAGCTCTGCAACGAGATCATTGAAGAGGAGCTCAGTGAAGAGGTCGACTTCGAACTCAAGGACGTGCCGAAGCCAGCCGAGATCAAGGCGGTCCTCGATCAGTACGTGATCGGCCAGGAACGCGCCAAGCGCACGCTGGCGGTGGCCGTCTACAACCACTACAAGCGCATCAACCTGGGGAACAAAATGGACGACGTTGAACTCCAGAAGTCCAACATCGTCATGCTTGGTCCCACGGGTTCCGGCAAGACCCTGCTGGCCCAGACCCTGGCCAAGATCCTGAACGTTCCCTTCGCCATCGCGGATGCGACCTCGCTCACCGAGGCCGGCTACGTCGGCGAGGATGTGGAGAACATCCTGCTCAAGCTGATCCAGGCGGCCGACTACGACATCGAGAAGGCGGAGCGCGGCATCGTCTATATCGACGAGGTCGATAAGATCGCCCGCAAGTCCGAGAACCCGTCCATCACCCGCGACGTTTCGGGTGAGGGCGTGCAGCAGGCCCTGCTCAAGATCCTGGAGGGAACCATCGCCTCCGTGCCCCCGCAGGGCGGCCGGAAGCATCCGCACCAGGAGTTCATCCAGATCAACACGACCAACATCCTCTTCATCTGCGGCGGCGCCTTCGACGGCATCGACAAGATCATCGCCAGCCGCGTCGGCCGGCGCGGCCTGGGCTTCGGCGCCGAGATCCGCTCGAAGAAGGAGCAGAACGTCGGCGAGCTGCTCAAGCAGATCCTGCCGGAGGACCTCCTGAAGTTCGGGCTGATCCCGGAGTTCGTCGGCCGCCTGCCGGTCATCGTCACGCTGGACGCGCTGGATGAGGACGCCCTGGTGCGCATCC
This sequence comes from Symbiobacterium terraclitae, assembly GCF_017874315.1. Lineage (NCBI taxonomy): Bacteria > Bacillati > Bacillota > Clostridia > Eubacteriales > Symbiobacteriaceae > Symbiobacterium > Symbiobacterium terraclitae. The sequence goes on from NZ_JAGGLG010000023.1 coordinate 22,270, forward strand.
TCCGGGAGCCCAAGAACGCCCTGGTGAAGCAGTACCAGAAGCTCCTGCAGATGGATAACATCGATCTGGAGTTCAAGGAGGACGCCATCCGGGCGATCGCCTCTGAGGCGATGCGCCGGAACACCGGTGCCCGCGGCCTCCGGGCGATCATCGAGGACATCATGACGGACGTGATGTACGAGGTTCCCTCCCGCACCGACGTCACCAAGTGCATCATCACCAAGGACGTGGTGCTGAAGAAGGAGGAGCCGCTCCTCGTGACGACCACGGAGGGCAAGGCCCGGCGCACCAAGAAGGAAGAATCCGCCTGACGCCCGCAAGACGAGCGCCCCGGTGGTCCATGCGACCACCGGGGCCTTTTGCTGGCCCGAGCCCCGACCGATTCCCATGCCTACAGCGAATCTCCTTCAAGTGCGGAACGTTCATCCAGCATTTGAGCCTATCCAGCGGCGGCATACTATCCGAAGCAGCAGCGCAAGCGCGCAGCATGGCGCGGGTGAACGTGTCAACACGGCGTTGGAGGAGGGATTCGCAGCATGGCCCTGGGCAGCATTCTGACCCTCATTCACGTGCTCTTCGCCATCGTGATCGGCCTCTACTTCTGGAACCTGCTCCGGAGCCAGCAGGGGAACCGGCTCGCGGTGGAGCGCGAGTCCCGCAAGGAGATGGACAAACTGCGGCGGCTGCGGGCCATCAGCCTCACGGAGCCGTTGTCGGAGCGCATCCGCCCCACCAGCTTCGACGAGATCGTCGGTCAGCAGGAGGGGCTGAAGGCGCTGCGGGCGGCGCTGTGCGGGCCCAACCCCCAGCACGTCATCATCTACGGCCCGCCTGGGGTGGGCAAGACGGCGGCCGCGCGCTTGGTGCTCGAGGAGGCCAAGCGGAACCCGGCCTCTCCCTTCAAGCGCGACGCGGCCTTCGTGGAGCTGGATGCCACGACGGCCCGCTTCGATGAGCGGGGCATCGCCGACCCGCTGATCGGTTCCGTGCACGACCCCATCTACCAGGGGGCGGGGCCGCTGGGCGTGGCCGGCATCCCGCAGCCCAAGCCTGGGGCGGTCACCCGGGCCCACGGCGGCGTGCTCTTCCTCGACGAGATCGGCGAGCTCCACCCCGTGCAGCTGAACAAGCTCCTCAAGGTGCTGGAGGACCGCAAGGTTCACCTGGAATCTGCCTACTACAGCCCCGAAGATCCCAACATCCCGTCGCACATCAAGGACATCTTCGAGAACGGCCTGCCGGCGGACTTCCGCCTGGTGGGGGCGACCACACGCCTGCCCCACGAGATCCCGGCCGCCATCCGGTCTCGCTGCATGGAGATCTTCTTCCGGCCGCTCCTGCCCGACGAGGTGGCCCAGGTGGCCCGGCGCGCGGCCGCGAAGATCGGCTTCGAGCTGGAGCCCGGCGCCGAGGAGGTGATCAAGCGGTACGCGACCAACGGCCGGGAGGCGGTCAACATCGTGCAGATCGCGGCCGGCGTGCTCTCGGGCACCTCCCGGCGGACCATCCCCCGCGCCGAGGTGGAGTGGGTGATTAACTCGGGCCAGCTGCAGCCCCGCCCCGACCGGCGCGTGCCCAGCAAGCCGCTGGTGGGCTGCGTGAACGGCCTGGCGGTGAGCGGCCCCAACATGGGCCACCTGCTGGAGCTGGAGGCGGACGTGCGCCCGGCCAAGGCGCCCGGACAGGGCGTGGTGACGGTGACGGGCGTGGTGGACGAGGAGGAGCTGGGCGGCTACGGCCGCACCATGCGCCGCAAGTCCATGGCCAAGGGTTCGGTGGAGAACGTGCTCACGGTCCTGAAGCAGTACCTGGACGTCGACCCGCGCGACTACGACATCCACGTGAACTTCCCCGGCGGCGTTCCCGTCGACGGCCCCAGCGCCGGCGTGGCCATCGCAGCGGCGATCTACAGCGCTTTCACCGGCCGGCCGGTCGACAACCGCACGGCGATGACGGGCGAGGTCTCCATCCGGGGGCTCGTGAAGCCCGTGGGCGGCGTCGTCGCCAAGGTGGAGGCGGCCCGCCAGGCCGGGTGCACCCGGGTGCTGATCCCGCAGGAGAACTGGCAGGAGGCGTTTGCCGACCTGCCCGGCCTCACCGTGGTGCCGGTGTCGTGCCTGGACGAGGTCTTCGCCATGGCCTTCGACATCCAGGAGGAGCCCGTGCTGTCCGCGGAGCAAGAGGCGGAGGTCCGAACGGAGTCCAGGCCGGCTCCCGTGTTCGAACTGCCCCTGCCGCAGCCGGCGGTCTCGCTCTCGGGCGGCGAGCGGTAGACCGGCGGGGCGGGGGCAGCCCCGTCCTCGCCCCGCATACTCGGTATTGCGCGTGCGAAAGCTATCTCCCGTTCGACTTCCACCCGCTTGAGGCGCACCTCCCAGAGATTCCGAACGTCTTAATGTAACACGTGCAACTGCTCGCCGGAGGAAATCGGGTGGCTGGTGCGGGTGGATATGGTAGAATCGGAACGCAAGGTACTGCCAGGAGGTGAGACCGGTGGCCAGGAAACGTTCGGAGCAGTTGCTGAACTTGCCGCTCCTGCCGCTGAAGGGGCAGATCGTCTTCCCGACCATGATCGTCCCGCTGGAGGTTGGCCGCGAGAAGTCCATGCGGGCCGTCGAGCAGGCGATGAACGAGGGCCGGCGTATGGTTCTCGCCATGCAGAAGGATGCCAAGAACGAAACGCCCGGGCCCGATGACATCTACCTGGTGGGCACGGTTGTCGAGATCAAGCAGGTGGTCCGGGTCCCCGGCGGTACGTTCAAGGTCGTGTTTGAGGGCGTGTCCCGGGCGCGGATCGACCATTACGTCTCTGAGGAGCCCTACATGCGGGTGGCCGTGGTCGAGGTGCCGGATGAGGTGACCCGGAGCGCCGAGGCCGAGGCCCTCATGCGTATGGTGATCAACCAGTACGAGCGGTATATCAAGTCTTCGAAGAAGGTTCCGCCTGAGTCGCTGATCACGGCGGTGCAGGTGGAGGAGCCCGGCCGGCTTGCCGACACGGTTGTGGCCTACCTGGCCAATCTGGAGCTGAAGGACAAGCAGGCGGTCCTCGAGGCCTTCGACGTGGTGGAACGGCTCGAGCGCGTCTCCGACATCCTGACGCGCGAGATGGAGGTCCTGGACCTCGAGCGGAAGATCAACGTGCGCGTCCGCAAGCAGATGGAGAAGACGCAGCGCGAGTACTACCTGCGCGAGCAGATCAAGGCCATCCAGAAGGAGCTTGGCGAGCGCGACGACAAGGGGACCGAGGCCGAGATCTTCCGCCAGAAGATCGAGGAGCTGGGCCTGCCCGACGAGGTGAAGGAGAAGGCCCTGCGCGAGGTCGACCGGCTCGAGAAGATGCCCCCGATGGCCGCGGAGGCCGTCGTGGTCCGCAACTACCTCGACTGGATCACCAGCCTGCCGTGGTCCACCACCACCGAGGACCAGGTGGACCTCAAGCGGGCGGAGGAGATCCTCGAGAGCGAGCACTACGGCCTGAAGAAGCCCAAGGACCGCATTCTCGAGTACCTGGCCGTGCGCAAACTCGTCTCCAAGATGAAGGGGCCCATCCTCTGCCTGGCCGGCCCGCCCGGCGTGGGCAAGACCTCGCTGGCCAAGAGCGTGGCCAACGCGCTGGGCCGGAAGTTCGTGCGCATGTCCCTCGGCGGCGTGCGGGATGAGGCCGAGATCCGGGGGCACCGGCGGACGTACGTGGGCGCCCTGCCCGGCCGCATCATCCAGGGCATGCGCCAGGCCGGCTCCAAGAACCCCGTCTTCCTGCTGGACGAGATCGACAAGATGTCCTCCGACTTCCGGGGCGACCCCGCGTCCGCTCTGCTGGAGGTGCTGGACCCCGAGCAGAACCACGCCTTCGTGGACCACTACCTCGAGGCGCCCTTCGACCTCTCCGGCGTGCTCTTCATCACCACGGCCAACGTGGTGTGGAACATCCCGCGGCCGCTCCTGGACCGCATGGAGCTGATCTCCCTCTCGGGCTACACCGAGGACGAGAAGGTGGAGATCGCCAAGCGGCACCTGCTGCCCAAGCAGCGGCGGGACCACGGGCTGAGCGAGGCGAACCTGGAGGTCTCGGAGAACGTCCTGCGCAGCATCGTGCGGGAGCACACCCGGGAGGCCGGCGTCCGCAACCTGGAGCGGCAGCTGGCGACCATCTGCCGCAAGGCGGCCCGGGAGATCGCCACCGGCAACGCGGAGGCGGTGCGGGTCACCACGCAGAACCTGCACACCTACCTGGGTGCGCCCCGGTACCAGTGGGGCAAGCGGGCCAAGGAGGACCAGGTGGGCGTGGCCACCGGCATGGTCTACACCGAGGTGGGCGGCGACATCCTGCCCATCGAGGTCTCGCTCATGAAGGGCAAGGGCTCCCTCATCCTCACCGGCAAGCTGGGCGAGGTGATGAAGGAGTCGGCGCAGGCCGGCCTCTCCTACATTCGGAGCCGCGCCCGCGACCTTGGGCTGGAGGAGGACTTCCACTCCAAGTACGACATCCACATCCACGTGCCCGAGGGCGCGGTGCCCAAGGAGGGGCCGTCCGCCGGGATCGCCATGGCCACGGCCGTCGTCTCCGCCCTGACCCACCGGCCGGTGCGGGCCGACGTGGCGATGACGGGCGAGATCACCCTCCGGGGGCGGGTGCTGCCGATCGGCGGCGTGAAGGAGAAGCTGCTCGGCGCCCACCGGGCCGGGATCACGCAGATCATCCTGCCACGCGAGAACGAGAAGGACCTGGAGGAGGTTCCCGGCAACGTCCGGAAGAAGCTGCAGGTGCACCTGGTCGACCACATGGACGAGGTGCTGCGGGTGGCCCTGCTGGAGGCGAAGGAGAGCGACGACCAGATTCTCCCGCCGCCCGACCCGCTGGGGGTGGAGGGCTCGCATCCCGCCAGTCCGGTGGTCTGACGTTCAGGACGGGAGGAACCGCCTGGTTCCTCCCGTCGATTCCTGCCTGTCGGGCACCTGCCCGGCGGCCGTCGAGGAGGGGTATATTGGCCGTTTTCGCCGAGTTCGTCCTGAGCGTCGCGTCGCCGGCTCAGTTGCCCGGCGACGGGCTGCCCGAGCTCGCCCTGGTGGGCCGGTCCAACGTGGGCAAGTCGTCGCTGATCAACGCGCTGGTGCAGAACCGCAAGCTGGCCCGGACATCCAACACGCCGGGGCGCACGCAGACGCTGAACTACTACCGCATCTGGCCGGAGGGGAAGCCGCGGTTCGGGGAGGCCGTTCCCCGTCCGCCCGGCCCGGACCGGTTCGCCCTCACCGGCACCGCCCGGGAGGCTGCGCTGAAGGCGGGCGCGTTCTACCTGGTGGACATGCCGGGCTACGGCTTCGCCCGGGTCTCGGAGGCGCAGCGGCGGCAGTGGGGCCAGCTGATCGAGAACTACCTGCTGAAGCGGGAGACCCTCCGCGGGGTCGTCCAGGTCGTCGACCTGCGGCATCCGCCCAGCAAGGACGACGTCGCGATGCGCGAGTGGCTGCGCCACCACGGCAGGACGGCGCTCTGCGTCGCCACCAAGGCCGACAAGGTCGGGCGCCCGCTGTGGCCGCGACACCTGAAGGTGATCGCCCAGGACCTCGCCCTGGATCCGGGGGCGGAGCCGCTCATCGTCTTCTCCGCAGAGACCGGTGCCGGCCGGGAAGAAGTATGGCGCTGGATCATCGAAAAGATGAAACAGTAGGGACTGTACTGATTATCCACCGAAAGTATTCCCTTGCATGACTCCTTTATGCTACATTGTGGCTGTACTGTAATCCGCCAACCGGATTATGCGCGGAGGGGAATAACATGCGCCTGTCTCACCTGCTGAATCCGCTGCAGTGGAACTTCGGTCCCCGGACGGTCGCCACGCTGGTCACCTGGGCGTTTCTCCCGGTTGGCCTGGTGACCTACGTGGCCAGCGAGCGGCTGCGGAACACGGCTGGGGCGGCGGGGCTGAGCGCGGACCAGCTGAGCCTGCTGCAGTCCGAACTCCTGACCGCCTTTGCCTTGGTCATGGTTCCGGTCTTCGTGGTGGTCATCCTCGCTTCGCTCCTGTTCGCCTGGGTGGTCGTGCAGCCGCTGAAGCGGCTTCAGCAGGCGATGAACCGCGTGGCCGCAGGCGACCTGTCCGTCACCTCCCTCCGGGTTGCGAGCCGGGACGAGGTGGGGCAGGCCACCGCCGCGTTCAACACAATGGCCACGCAGTTGGCGGGGATGGTGCGCACCATCGCCCAGACGGCCTCCGATCTCGACAGGGCGGCCGGCGGGCTCGACGCGAGCGCCCGGGAGACCGGCGAGGCCACCGAGTCCGCAGCCAGGCAGATCGAGTCCGTGCGGGCGATCGCCGAGCAGCAGGCGCGCCAGGCGGCCGACGGGGCCCGGGCGATCCGCGAGGTGGAGGACGCCGCCAGCCAGGTGGCCGCGGCCGCCCAGTCGCAGGCCGAGGAGGTCGACCGCGCGGCTTCCACCGTCCGGCAGATGGCGCAGGCGATCGAGCAGGTGGCGGAGAGCGCCGGCGTCGTCGCCGAGGCGGCCGGCCGGACCCGGGAGGCCGCCGAGCATGGCGGCCAGGCGGTCCGGCTGTCGCAGGAGGGCATGAACCAGGTGCGCACCCGCGTGCTGGACGCCTCCAACCAGGTCCGGGAACTGAGCCAGTCGCTGCACCAGGTTGACGAGATCCTGCAGCTGATCACGGAGATCGCCGGCCAGACCGACCTGCTGGCGCTGAACGCGGCCATCGAGGCCGCCCGCGTCGGCGAACACGGCAAGGGCTTCGCCGTCGTCGCCGGCGAGGTGCGCCGCCTGGCCGAGCGGGTGCGGACGGCCGCCGCCGAGATCGCCGGCCGGGTCGAGGGGCTGCGGCAGAGCGCAGCCGACGTGGTCGGCGCCATGGAGGCGGGTACCGAGGAGGTGGAGCGGGGCGTCAAGCTCTCGGAAGAGGCGGGGGCGGCCCTGGAGCGCATCCTCGCTGCCGTGGCCGAGACGCTGGCCGAGGCGCAGTCCATCTCGGCCGCTTCCGAGGAGATCGCGGCGGCCAGCCAGGATGTGGTCAACGCCACCGTACAGCTGTCGGCAATCGCGGAGGAGAACGCCGCGACCGCCGAGCAGATGCTGGCCAGCGCCCGGGCGGTCACCAACATGATCAGCGACGTCGAGGCGCACGCCCAGACGAGCTACAGCGCCACGGAGGCGATGGCGGCCTCCTCCGTCCAGGTCCAGTCCGCTGTCGAGCGGCTGGCGGGCCTGGCCAAGCAGGCGGCAGACATGGCCAACGGCCTGCGCCGGCAGGCGGAGCAGTTCCGCTTCTAAGCACGAAACTGGATAAAAACCGGCGGGGGGCGGAAGCCCCCCGCACGCTATTTTTGCTCAGCCGCCTCCAGCGGCTTCGGCTGATTCCTGCGCCCGATGGGCAGCTCCGCCAGCAGCATGCCGGCGACGATCAGTGCGGCCCCCACGTAACCCCGGGGCTCCAGCGTCTCCCCGGCCAGCAGGTAGGCGAAGATGGCGCCCCAGACGGGTTCGGCGGCGAAGATCAGCGCGGTGTGCGTCGCGGTGGTGTAGGGCTGGAGGAGGTTCTGGAGGAGGAAGGCCGCAGCGGTGGCCAGCAGGCCGCAGATGACGGTCGCAGCCGCGACGTGGGCGGGCGGTCCCCACCAGAGTACGCCCTCCACGCCCGGGCCGACGGTGCCCCGCTCCCACAGGTGCAACGCGCCCGCCATCACGCCCGCGGTCCCCAGCTGGATCACCGCCAGCGCGGTGGGGTCGTGCCGGCCGGCGAAGCGGCTCACGCCGGCCACGTGCAGGCCGAAGCCCAGGGCGCCCATCAGCACCAGCAGGTCGCCGCGGGTGGGCAGCAGGTCGTCGTTCAGGGAGAGCAGAGCGAGGCCGGCCAGGGCGGTGCCCACGCCGAGCCAGGCCCCCGGCGACGGCGGCCGCCGTAGCCAGACCACCGAGAGCACGGGCACGATCACGACCGAAAGCCCGGTGATGAACGCTGCCTTCGCGCTGGTGGTGTAGGCGAGGCCGAAGGTCTGGAACGCGTATCCGGCGAAGACGAAGGCGCCCAGCAGCGCACCGGCCCGCCAGGTGGCGGCCGGCCGCCCGATCAGGCGCCGGCGGAAGAGCGCCCCCAGCAGCGCCGCGGCCATCAGGAAGCGCACCGCGAGGAACCAGTAGGTGGGAACGCCGCCCTCCGCCAGGTCGGTGGCGTTCTTGACGAGGGGGAACGTGGCACCCCACACGGCGGTCACTGCCAGCAGAGCCAAGTCTGCCTGCCAAGTGCGGATCCGCAACCCGGTCACTCCCACAGTGTCATAGTTAATATCGTTAATCCTAGCAAATGACGCGGCCTGCGTCCATTGCCGGCGCGGCTTACAGCGGCGCCGCTCGCACATTTTCCCTGAAGGTAGCCCGCCGTCGTCCGTCGAAAACACAGCCCGTTACGAGATAAACAGTCTAGACAGCAAGGGCGTGCTAGAACAGCGATGGCAACGACGGACGACTATTTGACGGGTCCGTCCTCGGTGCGGCTGCGGCCGGTCGAGCAGGGAGACCTGGAGCTGCTGCTCCGCTGGGACGAAGATCCGGTTATCGCCGCCCTGATGGGCAGGCGGTTCGAGAACACCAGCCCTGCAGAGTGGTTCAGCGCCCAGCGGCGGATGCGCTCCTATCGCATATGGATCATCGAGCGCGGGGAGCAGCCGGTCGGCGAGGTGGAGCTGGCCCAGGTGAACCACCGGACGCGTTCGGCGGAAGTGCGGATATGCGTCGGCGAGCGGGAACTGTGGGGGCAGGGGATCGGCACGACGGCCATGACCCGCGCCCTCGACGAGGCTTTTGGCCCCATGGCGCTGGATGAGGTATACCTGCGCGTGTTCGCGAACAACGGGCGGGCCATCGCCCTGTATGACCGGCTGGGCTTCCAGCCGGCTGGCGTGCTCAGGCCGAGCCGCCGCCGGAACGACCCGGCGCCGGTGCTGCTCATGCGGCTGACGCGCCACCGCTGGCAGAGCCACCGGAAGAGCGGCCGCGCCAGCTGAGCGGGCCGGGAAGGCGGCAGTGTTGACAACCGGGCAAGCCCGGCATATCATCATTGCATATCCATCATTGCCAGAGGCGTGGAAGCGGAGGAGTAACCGGCACACCGCCCTCAGCGAGGGAGCCCCGCCGGGTGAAAGGGTTCCCGGGTCAGGCGCCGGCGAAGTCGCCGTCGAAGCCGCATCCCCGAACCGGGCGCCGCGCTTTCGGGCCCGCTCAAGGGATGCCGGGTCAAGCCCGTTACAGCGAGAGAGTGCCCCCGTGCGCGGGGGAAATAAGGTGGTACCGCGAGCCCCGGCTCGTCCTTATGGGACGAGGCCGGGGCTTTGATTCTGAGGAGGGAGGATCCGGATGTCGGAGGAGCAGAAACTGGGCACAGCCGAGCTGCCGCCGCGGTATGACCCCAAGCAGGTCGAGGACGAGTACTACCAATACTGGATGGACGGCGGCTTCTACCACGCGCCCGTGATCGAGGGCCGCCAGCCCTACACCATCGTGATCCCGCCGCCCAACGTCACCGGCACGCTGCACCTGGGCCATGCCCTCAACAACACGATGATCGACATCCTGATCCGCTGGAAGCGGATGCAGGGCCATCCCACGCTCTACCTGCCAGGTACCGACCACGCCGGGCTGGCCACCCAGATCCGGGTGGAGGAGGACCTGCGCAAGTCCGGCGGGCCCACCCGCCACGAGCTGGGGCGCGAGGCCTTCGTCGCGAAGGTCTGGGACTGGAAGGAGCGGTACCACGCCACCATCACCAGCCAGCTGCGCAAGCTGGGCGTGTCGGTGGACTGGGACCGCGAGGCCTTCACAATGGACGAGCGGCTCTCCCGGGCCGTGCGAGCCTTCTTCGTGCAGCTCTACAAGAAGGGGCTCATCTACCAGGGCACCCGCATTACCCACTGGTGCCCCAAGGACCAGACGGCGCTCTCGGACATCGAGGTGGACTACGAGGAGCGGGACGGCCACATGTGGCACTTCCGCTACCCGCTGGCCGACGGAACGGGCGACATCGTCATCGCCACCACGCGGCCGGAGACGATGCTGGGCGACACGGCCGTGGCCGTCAACCCCGAGGACGAGCGCTACAAGCACCTGGTGGGCAAGATGCTGCGCCATCCGGCCACCGGGCGGGAGATCCCGATCATCGCCGACAGCTACGTCGACAAGGAGTTCGGCACGGGTTGCGTGAAGATCACGCCGTTCCACGACCCCAACGACTTCGAGATCGGCCTGCGCCACAACCTGGAGATGCCGCAGGTCATCGGCCCGAGGGGCGAGATGACCGAGGCCGCGGGCAAGTACGCCGGGCTCGACCGCTACGAGTGCCGGAAGCGCATCGTGGCCGACGCCGAGGCCGAGGGCTGGCTGGTCAAGGTCGAGGACCACAAGCACGCCGTGGGCTGCTGCGCCCGCTGCGGCACCGTCATCGAGCCGCTGATCTCCCGGCAGTGGTACGTGAAGATGAAGCCGCTGGCCGAGCCCGCCGCGAAGGCCGTGGAGTCCGGGCAGATCAAGATCGTGCCCGAGCGCTTCACCAAGGTCTACCTGCACTGGATGGAGAATATCCAGGACTGGTGCATTTCCCGGCAGATCTGGTGGGGCCACCGCATTCCCGTCTGGTACTGCGACGACTGCGGCCACCTCACCGTGGCCGAAACCGACCCGACGCAGTGCGAGAAGTGCGGGTTGGCGAACATCCGCCAGGACGAGGACGCGCTGGACACCTGGTTCTCGTCGGCCCTCTGGCCCTTCTCCACGCTGGGCTGGCCCGACGAGACCAGGGACCTCGGCTACTTCTTCCCGACCGACGTGCTGGTCACCGGCTACGACATCCTCTTCTTCTGGGTCGCCCGCATGATCTTCAGCAGCCTGGAGCTGACGGGCAAGATCCCGTTCCACACCGTGGTACTGCACGGCCTCGTGCGCGACGCCCAGGGGCGGAAGATGTCCAAGTCGCTGGGCAACGGCGTCGACCCGATCGACGTGATCAACCAGTACGGCACCGACGCGCTGCGGTTCATGCTGGTCACCGGCTCCAGCCCGGGCAACGACATCCGCTTCCAGACCGAGCGGGTGGAGAACGCCCGCAACTTCGCCAACAAGCTCTGGAACGCCAGCCGGTTCGTGCTGATGAACCTGGCCGACTGGGAGCCCGCCGAGGACGCCGACCTGCAGTACGACCTGGCTGACCGCTGGATCCGCCACCGCTTCAACGAGGCGGCGAGGGCGGTGAACGCCCTGCTGGCGGAGTACCAGTACGGCGAGGCGGCCCGCACGATCTACGACTTCATCTGGAGCGAGTTCTGCGACTGGTATATCGAACTGGTGAAGCCCCGCCTCTACAACCAGGAGGATCCGACCCGGGCGGCGGCGCAGGAGACCCTTGCCCTGGTGCTCGAGGCCACGCTGCGGCTGCTCCACCCGTTCATGCCGTATATCACCGAGGCGATCTGGCAGCGGCTGCCGGCGCAGTCGCAGCCCGTCGAGATCGCCCCGGAGATCGCCCGCCAGGCCGGCCGGAGCGAACTGCCGCCCTCCATCTCCGTCACGGGCTACCCGACCCCGCTGGGCGGCTGGGACGACGCCGAGGCGGCGGGCCGCATGGGGCTGATCATCGACACCATCCGGGCCCTGCGCTCCATCCGGGCCGAGTTCCGCCTGGGCGAACACACGAAGATCAACGCCATCGTCATGGCCACCTCCGACCAGGCCCTGTCGGTGCTCGAGGAGGGGCGGGCCTTCATCGAGAGCCTGGGCAAGACGGCGGAGCTGACGATCCAGCCGGTGGCGGACGCCAAGCCGCAGAACGCCGCCACGGCTGTGCTCGCCGGCGCCGAGGTCTACGTGCCCGTCGGCGGGCTGATCGACGTCGACAAGGAGATCGAGCGCATCAGCAAGGAGCTGAAGACCACCGAGGCCGACCTGACCAAGCTCCTGGGCAAGCTGGCGAACGAGGGCTTCCTGGCCAAGGCGCGGCCGGAGGTCATCGCCAAGACCCGCGAGGAGGCGGCCGCCCTGGCCGAGAAGAAGGGCGCCCTGGAGGCCCGCCTGGAGATGCTGCGCAAGCTGCAATGAAGAACGACATGACTTACGCTGCGGCCCTGGCCTTTCTGGCGGGGCTGCAGCGCTTCGGGATGAAGCCTGGCCTGGAGCGGACGGCTGCCCTGCTGGAACGGCTCGGGCGGCCCGAACGCCGGGTCGGGCGGGTGGTGCACATCACCGGTACCAGCGGCAAGGGCTCGGTGGCGGCGATGGTGGAGGCGGGCCTGAGGGCCTCCGGGCGCCGGGTCGGCCTCTTCACCTCGCCTCCCCTGGAGCGGTTTACCGAGCGGATGCAGCTGAACCGGGCCGAGATCGCGGAGGACGAGGTGGGCCGCCTGGCAGCGGCCATCGCCCCCCACGCGAAGGCGCTGTCGGCCGGCGGTGAGGACTCGCCGACCGAGTTCGAGGTCATCACCGCCATGGCGCTGGCCTGGTTCGCCGATCAGGGCGTGGACGACCTGGTGCTGGAGGCGGGCATGGGCGGCCGGTTCGACGCCACCACCGCGGTGGAGCGGGTTGCCGCCACGGCCATCACCAACGTCGCGCTCGACCACACCCGGTGGCTGGGCGACACCCACGAGGCGATCGCCTGGGACAAGGCCGGGATCATCCGTCCCGGGGTCCCGTGCGTAACCGGCACCGACCACCCCGGCGCCCTCGCGGTGATCGAGCGGGTGGCCCGGGAGCAGGGCGCACCGCTGATCCGGGTGACGCCCGAGGACAGCCGGGTCGTGACGACCGGCCCGGACGGCCAGGTGGTGGACCTGCGCGGGGCGCGCGGCTGGTACCGGGACGTCCGCCTCAGCCTGCTGGGGGCGCACCAGGCGGCCAACGCCGCAGTGGCCCTGCGGCTGCTGGAGCTGCTGGACGTGGACGAGGGCGCGATCCGGAGCGGGCTGGCCGAGGTGGTCTGGCCGGGCCGGATGGAGCTGGTGCGGGCGCCCGGCGGGCGGCTGGTGCTGCTGGACGGGGCGCACAACCCGGCCAAGTGCGCCGCCCTCGCCCGGGCGGTCCGGGACGTCTTCCCGGGCCGGCGCGTCCACCTGCTGCTGGGCGTCCTGGCCGACAAGGACGTGGAGCGGACCGTGGCGCCGCTGCTCCCGCTGGCGGAGCAGATCTGGGCCGTCGCGCCGGAGAGCCCCCGCGCCCTGCCGGCGGAGGAGCTGGCCGGCGTCTGCGCCGGGCTGGGCCGCTCTGCCCGGGTCGTCCCCGCGATCGCCGAGGCGCTTCCGGCCGCCCTGGCGGCGGCCGGCCCGGACGACCTGTTGGTGGTCACCGGCTCCTTCTACACGGTGGGACCGGCCCGGCGCATTCTTGTCCGCAGGCAGGTTATACAAGCCCTCCCCCCCGCATAGGCATGGTGGGGAAAACGACCCGCACAGGCGAGCGGTCAGGGGCCGACACCATGGGCCGCCCCGAACCGTAAGCTCCACCGGCGGGCGAACCACCCAAGCGGGAGGGGACACCATGCATCGGTTTGGTCGATCCGTGCAGAGGAAAACGAATGACCGGTGGGGCGGCGTGTTTATCCTGGCCGTCGTGCTGGCCGTGGTGGGTGCCTGGCAGCTCGGCGGCGTCCTGGGGAACCTCCTGGGCGAGGAGAAGCCCGCCGCCATGGAACCGGTGCCGGGGATGGAGGACGTGACGAGCCTGCCCGAAGCGCCGGTGCCGACTACCCGGATGGCCCAGACGTTCCAGGTCCACTTCGTCCAGGTCGGCGCGTTCCGCTCTGAGGGGGCCGCCCGCCAGTTCGTCCAGGAGCTGGCGAAGCAAGATCTGGTTGCGGCGACCACCCCGCGCAACGAGCAGGGGCTCGTGAAGGTCTACGCCGGCCCGTTCATGACGGGCGAGGAGGCGGCTGAGGTCCAGTCCATCATGGCCGAGACCGGCGTCGCCAAGAACGCCTTCACCGTCGCCATGGAGGTCGCGTACGCCCCCGATGCCGTCATGGCGATGACCGGCTCGGTCAACCCCGACCTCCAGGCGGGTCTCGACACCCTGAACAACTACCTGTTCGAGGCCGGCGCCTGGTTCGCCAAGCGCTCGGCCGGTGAGCCGGCCGACGGCGGTGCGCTGGCCAGCCTGGGCCAGGAGATGAGGCGGCTGGCCACCAAGCTGGCGGCCGCCGAGGAGAGCCCGGCCATCACCCGGTTCCTGGGCCTGGCCGACGTGGCCTCCGTGAACGCTGCGGACATCGAGGTGGCGGCCACCGCCAGCCCCGGCAGCGAGGAGTTCCAGCGGGCGATGAACGGCTACGTCAGCCTGCTGGAGCAGTACCGCAACTTCTACACCGAGGGCGGCTCGGGTGAGTAGCATGACCCGGGGGACCATCACCATGGGATGGTCCCCCCTTCCGCGTCTCCGTGGAGCGCCCAGCCACCACTTGTGGAAGAGATTGCCAATTCGGTACGGCTGTGCTATCCTGAGCACAGGGCCATGCACCGCACGAAGGAATCTGGAAGGGAAACCCCGAAACTTTGGCTATTCGATATCCGTCATATGTAAAGCCGCGCGGCGGTGAAGGGGGCAGTTCCGTGAGTCGCGGTTGGTTGGCCTTCATGTGGGCCGTGATCGGCGCGGTGGTCGGGCAGCTGCTCGGCGCAGCCCTGGCCGGTCAGGTGCCCTTCCTGAACTACCATCTCCCGCTGGGAATGGCACCGGCGACGCTCGACCTGAACTTTCTAGTGGTGACCTTCGGGATTTCGTTCAAGCTAACGATAGCAGGCGCAATCGGGCTGGTCCTGGCCCTGTGGCTGGCCCTGCGCTGATCTGGGGTGTCCGCCGATGCAGATCGTCCTGGCCTCGACTTCGCCCCGCCGGCAGGAGCTGCTCCGCCAGGTGGGGATTCCCTTCGTCATCGACGCTCCTGACGTGGACGAGCACGTCCTGGAGCCGCTCCCGCCCGGGCGCCTCGTGGAGCAGCTGGCCCTGCGCAAGGCGCGGGCGGTGGCCCGGCGGCGCCCGGGAAGCATCGTGCTGGGCGCCGACACCATCGTCGTCGTCGACGGCGAGGTGCTGGGCAAGCCGGCCGACCGGGCGGACGCGGTCGCCATGCTCGAGCGGCTGTCGGGGCGCAGCCACCAGGTGTTGACCGGTGTCGCCGTCGTCCGCGACGGCCGCGAGCTGGTGGCGCACGAGGAGACCGTCGTCCGGTTTGCTTCCCTCACGCGGGAGCAGGTGGAATGGTACGTCGCGACCGGAGAGCCGATGGACAAGGCCGGGGCCTACGGCATCCAGGGCCGCGCCGCCGCGCTGATCTCCGGGATCTCCGGCGATTACTACAACGTGGTCGGGCTTCCCCTGTACCGCACCGTCCAGATGCTGTCGCAGTTCGGCCATCCCATCTTCACGGGAGGAGCCCGCAGAAGGGAGACCTGAGATCCTGTGACCGCATCCCTCAAGAGACTTCCCGCGGCGGACCGGCCGCGGGAGCGGCTGCTCCGCCTGGGCCCCGAACAGCTCTCCGACGTGGAGCTGCTGGCCATCCTGCTGGGAACGGGTTCCAAGGGGCAATCGGTCATTGAAGTCGCCCGGGATCTGCTGCATCATTGTGAGGCGCAGTATCCCGGAGGAGGGCTGCGGGCCCTGCTGCATCTGCTGGATGTGGACAAGAAGGAGCTCGTGAAGGGGCTGGGCCCGGCCAAGGTCTGCACGATCCTCGCGGGGCTGCACCTGGGGCTGCGGGCCAGCGCGGCGCCGCTGAAGCAGGTGGACCTGTCCAACCCCAGGGCCGTCTACGAGTACATCGCGCCCCGCATGGCGCACCTCACCCGGGAGCAGTTTCACGTGATCCTGCTGTCGGCCAAGAACCACGTGATCGCCGTCGAATGTGTTTCTGAGGGAACGCTGACTGCCTCCCTCGTGCACCCGCGCGAGGTGTTTAAGACCGCCATCCGCCGCAGCGCCCACGCGGTGATTCTCGCCCACAACCACCCCAGCGGCGACCCCACGCCCAGCCGGGAGGATCGGGAGATCACCCGCCGCCTCGTGCAGGCGGGCCGCCTGATCGGAATCGAGGTGCTGGACCACCTGGTGGTGGGCCAGGGGCGGTACATCAGCTTCCGGGAGCGCGGGCTTCTCACTGGGTAACAGGCCGGATCTCATCATGCCGCTCGCAGAAGAAAGGGGAACAGTGCGGTGTCCTTCTGGCAGTTTTTCGCACGTGACATCGGGATCGACCTCGGTACCGCGAACACCCTCGTATACGTAAAAGGCCGCGGCATTGTGATCGACGAGCCTTCCGTGGTCGCGGTCGACCGCGACCAGAAGAGCCCGCTGGCCGTGGGGCTCGAGGCCAAGCAGATGCTGGGCCGCACCCCCGGCAACATCGTCGCCATCCGGCCGATGAAGGACGGCGTCATCGCCGACTTCGACACCACCCAGACGATGCTCAAGTACTTCATCGGCAAGGCCGCCAGCCGCCGGGCGCCCTTCCGCCCGCGGATCATCATCTCCATCCCCTCCGGCGTAACGGGCGTGGAGCGGCGGGCCGTGCAGGACGCCGCGCTGCAGGCCGGCGCGCGGGAGGCCCACGTCATCGAGGAGCCCATGGCCGCTGCCATCGGCGCCGGACTGCCCGTCGAGGAGCCCACCGGATCGATGGTGGTCGACATCGGCGGCGGCACCACCGAGGTGGCCATCATCTCGCTGGGCGGCCTCGTCACGGCCAAGTCGATCCGCGTGGCCGGCGACGAGCTGGATGAGGCCATCGTCCAATATGTGAAGCGCACCTACAACCTGCTGATCGGCGAGCGCACCGGCGAGGAGATCAAGATGGCCATCGGTTCCGCTTACCCCACGGGTCAGGAGGAGTCGATGGAGATCCGCGGGCGCGACCTCGTCACCGGGCTGCCCAGGACGCTGCGGGTCACCTCCGAGGAGATCCGCAAGGCGCTGAGCGAGCCCGTCTCCACGATTCTTGACGCCATCAAGATCACCCTGGAGAACACGCCGCCCGAGCTGGCGGCCGACATCATGGACCGCGGCATCGTGATGACCGGCGGCGGGGCGCTCCTGAAGGGGCTGGACCTCCTGATCTCCAAGGAGACCGGCATGCCCGTCCACGTGGCCGACGAGCCGCTGCTCTGCGTTGTGAAGGGCTGCGGGAAGTGCCTTGACAACCTCGATATTCTAAAGCGGGTGGCGCGCAACTCCTAGCTGAGGCGCCGGCCGCCCGGAGGGCGTGAAGCTGTCACCCATGTATCGTAAGCACCTACGCCTCCTCGGCGTGGCCCTGGGCGCGCTGGTCGTGCTCTTTATTGTAATGGCCCTGACCGCGCGCGAGCGAACGGCGATCACCCCTATCGAGAAGGGCATCGCTACGCTGCTGTACCCATTCCAGGTCGCCACCGACTGGGTGGGCGACCAGGCCCGGGGCATAGCCGATTCCGTCCGCGAGCTGACCCGGCTGCGCGCCGAAAACGCCTCCCTGCGGCAGCAGGTGGAGGCGATGGCGCAGGACCGGGCTCGCATCGCGCAACTGGAACAGGAGAACCAGCTGCTGCGCAGCGAACTCGGCCTCAAGGAGCGCACGCCGTACCCGATGCTGACGGCCGAGGTCATCAGCCGCTCCAGCCAGAACTGGTACCAGACGATCATCATCGACCAGGGCAGCCGCGACGGCGTCCGCCAGGGAATGGCGGTGGTCAACTGGCAGGGGCTGGTGGGGAAGGTCGCCTACACCACCCCGTACACGTCCACAGTCCAGCTGGTGAGCGACGCCGGTTTCGGGCAGCCCGGCTTCGGCGCCGGCGCCAAGCTGCCCAACGGCGAGCAGGGGCTCCTGGAGGCCGTCGACGGCGGCTACCTGCGCATGCGGTTCTGGTCGACCGACCCGTCGGTGGAGGTGGGGCAGCCCGTCTTCACCTCGGGGCAGGGCATCCTGCCGGCTGACCTGTTCGTCGGCTGGGTGGAGAGCGTGGAGGCCGGCTCCTCCTTCGTCAAGTACGCGCGGGTCCGCCCTGCGGTGGACGTGCACAAGCTGGAAGTGGTGCAGGTCGTCCTCACCCAGTCCAACGCGGACAGGGGGTCGAACGCGCCATGAGGTACTGGGCGCTCTCCGGCATCGTGCTCGCGGCCTACCTGGTGCAGACCGTGCTGGGCCCCTACCTGGCGATCGGCGGCGTGATCCCCAACGTCGTCCTGGTTGTCGCGGTCACCTGCGGCCTGCTGTTCGGCTGGCAGGTGGGTCTGGCTGCCGGCTTCGCCGGCGGCCTGCTCATTGATCTGACCCTCGGGATCCTGATCGGCAGCCACGCACTGGCCCTGGGCACGGTGGGCTTTCTGGCAGGGCTCATCGAGCCGCACGTCTTCAAAGACAACCCGGTGCTGGCCGCGCTGGGGGGCGTGCTGGGCTCGCTGCTCGGCCAGTCGTTCCTCGCCCTGTTCCTCTTCGTCTTCGGACACGGAGTCTTCCTGGCCGAGTTCCGCAGCACGCTCCTGCGCTCGCTGGTCTACGACACGCTGCTCTGCCTGCTCGTCTACTGGCGCATCCACCGGCGCTACAACTACCTGAAGCCGGATCCCCGCGGCACCATCGTCCTGCGGCGCCGCTGACGCGCGGAAAGTGCCATTATACTGGTCCCCGCAATGTCGGATGCAGCCGCCTCCGACATTATTTGTAAGTCCAAGGAGGAGATTTGGCAGCGGGGCAGAACTAGAGAAAGAGGATAAATCTACCGCCAGGGTCGTGAAGAGAGGATGCGACAGGACATCGCCATTCGCGGTACGACCAGGAGTGGGCTCGTGCTGCTGCTGCCGGACGAAGGGGATTTCGACACGGTGCTGACCCGCCTCGCAGAGCGGTTGGCCAACAGCGGTCGCTTCTTCGCCGGCGGCAGGGTGACGGCCCACGTGGGTAACCGCCAGCTATCGCAAGAAGACCGGGAAAAGCTCACCGAGACCCTGCAGCGGGCAGGGATGGTGCTCCTCACCGTCAAGGAGGGGGGAGATCCGGTGGCTGAGGCTCGCCGGGAAGCCGGGCCCGCTCCGGCGCAGTCATCCCCGGAAACCGCGCTGGTGATCACCCGCACCCTGCGCTCCGGGCAGGAGGTTCGCCACGAGGGCGACGTGATCATCCTCGGCGACGTCAACCCGGGCGCTGTGGTGGTGGCCAGCGGTCACATCGTGGTGATGGGTGCCCTGCGCGGCGTGGCACATGCCGGATGCACGGGCAACCGGGACGCCATTGTCGCGGCGACCAAGCTCCGTCCCACACAGCTGCGCATCGCAGAGGTGATCGGGCGAGCGCCCGACGGCGATGCGCCGCAATCCTACCCTGAGGTGGCGCGAATCCGGGGCGAGTACATCGTGGTGGAGGCATCCGCGGATAGGCGCCAGGCGAGTGCGCTGGATGCGGTCGGCGCGAAGGAGGATCGTTGATGGGACAGGTCATCGTGGTGACTTCGGGCAAAGGCGGCGTGGGTAAGACGACGACCACGGCCAATCTTGGCACGGCCCTGGCTCAGCAGGGCAACAAGGTCGTGCTGGTGGATGCCGATATCGGCCTGCGCAACCTCGACGTGGTGATGGGGCTGGAGAACCGCATCGTCTACGACCTCGTGGACGTTGTGGAGGGCAACGCACGGCTGAAGCAGGCGCTCATCAAGGACAAGCGCATCGAGAACCTCTACCTGCTGGCGGCTGCCCAGACCCGCGAGAAGAAGGACGTGACGGCAGAGCAGATGCGCGACCTCTCGGAGCAGCTGGCCCGGGAGTTCGACTTCGTGCTGATCGACTGCCCCGCGGGCATCGAAGACGGCTTCAAGAACGCCATCGCCGGCGCGCAGAAGGCCATCATCGTGGCCAACCCCGAGGTCTCCTCGGTCCGTGACGCCGACCGCGTCATTGGCCTGTGGGATGCCCAGGATGGCGACAAGAGCCCTGCGATGCTCATCGTCAACCGCGTGCGGCCGCGGATGGTCGCCCGCGGCGACATGCTCGAGATCGACGACATGCTGGAGATGCTGGCTGTCGACCTGCTGGGCGTCGTGCCGGAAGACGACCACATCATCGTCTCCACCAACCGGGGCGAGCCTGCGGTCTACTCCAGGGACAGCAAGGCGGGCAAGGCGTTCCAGAACATCGCCCGGCGGCTGATGGGCGAGTCGGTGCCCATCATGGACCTGGAGGCGGACGAATCCCTCTGGGCCAGGTTCAAGCGTATCGTGGGGCTCGGCCGGAGCTAGAAGGGGGGGCGTGGCATGCTGGATCTCATTTCCCGGGTCTTCGGACGCGATCATTCGAGCGCGGACGTCGCCAGGGAGCGGCTGCGTCTTGTGCTCGTCCACGACCGGACGAACGTTTCGCCGCAGTTCCTGGAGTCGCTCAAGGAGGAGCTGATCGCGGTCATCTCCCGCTACATGGAGATCGACGAAGAGGGTATGGACGTCACCCTTCAGACGGCCGAGAACCAGGTAGCCCTGGTCGCGAACATCCCCGTTCGCCGCATGAAACGAGCCGCCGTGAACCGGTAGCCCATATGCAGAGGATAACCACCGGATCGCTCCGGTGGTTTTTTCATCTTGCGTATCCGGTATCCGTATCCGGGCGCTGTGGGGGCTGCTCGTCAGCCGCCCACCTCTTCGACCTCACAGAGGAACTCGATCCCGTCGATGGTGATGCGGTAGCGCCGCACCGGCGTCGCGGTTCCGTGACGGGCGGCGGGCTGCGCCGCCGGATGAGCGGAGGCTGGGGTCGGCGGTTTGGTGTCCGGCTGCGGGTCGATCGTCAGCACCTCCGGCGGCGACGGCCGGAGGGCGGTTCCCATCCCCTTCTCCAGGTAGCGCCGGATCTGGCCCAGGCGGCGGCGCTCCTGCCAGGCGATGGCGTGGCCCTCGGCGGTCTCGACCCGCTGGAAGCGGATCCGGTCGCCCTCCTTCAGCTGAGCCGCCGCCCACAGGTCCGTGAAGACCGCGACGGCGACTTTGGGGTAGCCGCCCAGCGTCTGCCGGTTGCCGAGCAGGAGGATCGGCTGGCCGCTGGGCACCACCTGCACCGCCCCGGGCGGGATGGGCTCCGAGAGCATCTCCGCCGGCCCCTCCGGCAGCACCGCCGGCCCGATCAGCCGCAGCCCCTGCCGGTTGGCCTGCGGCCCGACCAGGAAGGTGGCGCCGAAGAGCGCGGCGCGGTCCGCCTCGGACAGGTGGTCGGCCTGCGGCCCCAGCGTGGCCCGGATCACGGCGCTGCCCTCGAACGCCGGGAGGGCGTCGGGGGGCAGGCTGCGCCCCGCCAGGTCCGCCGGGGGATGGAGCGGCAGTCCCAGCGGCAGCCAGTCGCCCGCGGCGAGCGGACGGCCCAGCGGGCCGATGTGGCCGAAGAGATCCTCGGAGAGGCTGCCCAGCACGGGCGGGAGGTCGAAGCCGCCTGCGACGCAGAGGTAGGCCCGGCAGCCGGCGGTCACCGTGCCCATGCGCAGCCGGTCGCCGGGGGACGCCAAAACGGAGGTCCAGCCCGGGACAGGCCTGGGCGATCCGCCGTCGGCGGGGATCAGCTCGGCCGGGATCGACGCCCCCGTGATGGCGAAGGCCGCGGGGCCGGTGAACTCCACCTCCGGGCCGGAGATCGCGATCTCCAGCGCCGCGGTGCGGGCGCGGTTGCCCAGCAGCCAGTTGCCGATCATCAGCGACTGCTGGTCGACGGCCCCGGCCACCGGCACGCCGTAGGCCGTGTAGCCCCGCCGGCCCAGGTCCTGAATGGTGGTCTGCAGCCCCGGCTGGATCACGCGCAGCCCGGTGCGCCCCGGCTCGAAAGGCACGGCCCCGGCGCGCACCGGACCGGGCTCCTGCGCCGCCGCTTCGAACGCTTCCGGGCCGGCGGGCACGAAGCGCACCCGGTCGCCCGGCTGGAGCAGGGCGGGCGGCGTGCGGTCGGGGTCGAACAGCCGGACCGGCGTGCGGCCGATCAGGCGCCAGCCGCCGGGCGAGGCAGCGGGGTAGATGCCCGTCTGCGCCCCGCCGATGCCCACGGAACCGCCGGGCACGCGCACCCGGGGGTCGCTGAGCCGCGGCACCGAAAGGGCCGGATCCAGCTCGCCCAGGTAGGGGAACCCCGGGCTGAAGCCCAGGCAGTAGACGCGGTACAGCCGCCCCGAGTGCCGGGCGACGACCTCGTGGGCGGCGAGCCCGGTGTGGGCTGCCACCGCCTCCAGGTCGGGCCCGTACTCGCCGCCGTAGACGACTGGGATCTCCACCTCCCGTCCGTCCTCGCCGGCGGCCGCGGCGCCGGCGGCGGCCTCCTCCACCAGGGCGGTCAGGTGCTCCAGCCGGATCCGGACGGGGTCGTACTCGAGCATCACGGCGTGGAACCCGGGCGTCACCTCGACGACGGCCGGGTGGACGCCCCGCAGGGCGCGGGCCAGCCCGTGCACGCGCCGGTTCGTGGCGTCGTCCAGGTGGTCGCCCAGGTAGCAGAGCAGGGCGCGGTCGCCGCAGGGGACCAGTCGCAGGCCTTCCAACGCCATCACCTTCACCTAGTCTTAGTAGCAGGTTCTAATATAATTCACGGCAGGGTGGGAAACACCCTGCCGTATCTGCAAGGAAATCACCTGATGGGTCCGATGCGGTCGAAAGGCCAGATGCGGTAGACGGCCCGTGCGAAGATGCGGTCCCGGTTCAGGAGCCCCCATTCGTGGCTGTCGTTGGAGAGGTTCCGGTTGTCCCCCAGCACCACGTACTCGTCCTCGGCCAGCGTGACCGGGCCGAAGCGGTAGCGCGGCGCCTCCGCGATGTACGGCTCGACAAGCGGCTCACCGTCGATGAAGACCTGCCCGTCCCGCACCTCCACCGTCTCTCCCGGCAGGCCGATCACCCGCTTGATGTAGGGGTAGGGCGACTGGATGGGCGGCGGCGGGTCGAAGACGACGATGTCGCCGCGCCTGATCGTGCCGAAGCGCAGGAAGAGCTTGTCGGTCCAGAAGCGGTCGCCGACCAGGATCGTGGGCTCCATGGAGCCCGACGGAACCTCGCGCACCTGCCCGACGAAGGTGATGATCACGAGCCAGAGCAGCACGCCATAGGCGATGTCCTTGAGCAGGGTGATCCAGGGACGCCATTTCTCTGCCATCCGGTTGCCTCCCGATCGATCGCGTCCCCCTAAGGTTCCACTCCGATCAAGGGGCTTCCTGCTTCGGACGGGAATCCAGCGTGCGCACCAGGTCGTGCGCCACCTGCACCAGGTCGCGCACCAGGGGGGTGGCGGGCTCGTTGAAGACCTCCGCCGGCGTGCCGATCTGGAGCAGCTTGCCCTCCGCGAGCACGGCGACCCGGTCGGCCAGCGGCGGGATCTCGGTGAAGTCGTGGGTGACGAAGAGCGCCGCGGTGCCCGATGCCGTCAGGATCCGCCTCAGGTCCTTCAGCAGGTGCGAGCGCGCCAGCACGTCCAGCGAGGCCATCGGCTCGTCCAGGTAGACCAGGCGGGGCGAGGTGGCCAGGGCCCTGGCGATGGAGACCCGCTGTGCCTCGCCGCCCGAGAGCTGGCGGGAGGAGCGGCCGGCCAGGTGGCCGATGCGCAGCTGGTCCAGGATCTCCAGCGCGACCTGCCGCCGCCGGGCGGCCGGCACGCCGCGGAGACGCAGCCCCAGTGCGACGTTCTGCAGCACCGTGCCCG
Organism: Symbiobacterium terraclitae; assembly: GCF_017874315.1. NCBI lineage: Bacteria > Bacillati > Bacillota > Clostridia > Eubacteriales > Symbiobacteriaceae > Symbiobacterium > Symbiobacterium terraclitae. The sequence continues at coordinate 45,935 of NZ_JAGGLG010000023.1, forward strand.
TCAGGAGCAGGGACTCCTGGAATACCACAGCCATCTGCCGCCGCAGCGCCAGCGCCTCCTGCGGCAGCGCCACCTGGCGGCCCTCCCAGCGGTAGGAGCCGAAGGAGGCCGGGTGCAGCAGCGCCAGGGCGTGCAGCAGGCTCGACTTGCCGGAGCCGTTGGGGCCGATGACCGCCAGCACCTCGCCGGGCTGGATGGCCAGGTGGGGGATGTCGACGACGGTGCGGCCGCCCCGGACCACCCGCACGTCGGTCACCTCGAGCAGCGCCGTCATCGCGGTCGACCCCCTTGCTGGAGCCGGGTGAGGGCGTAGGTGACGAACCAGATCAGCAGCATGAGGATGATGGAGAGCGCGATCGCGATCTCGAAGTTGCCCTTGCTGACCTCCATCACCGTGGCGGTGGTCAGGACCCGGGTCCGCCCCAGGATGTTGCCGCCCACCATCGTGGAGGCGCCCACCTCGGAGATGACGCCGCCGAACCCGGCGATGACCGCCGCCAGCAGCGAAAGGCGGGCCTCGCGGATCAGCAGCCAGAAGAGCTGCGAGCGGGAGGCGCCGAGTGCGGTGATCTGGTCCTGCAGCTTCGGGTTGAGCTGGCCGATGCCGGCCAGGGTGAAGCCGGTCACCAGGGGCAGGGCGATGATGAACTGGGCGATGATCATCGCGGTAGGCGTGTAGATGAGCCTCAGCTTGCCGAGCGGGCCGGAGCGCCAGAGCAGGAGCGACACCACAAGCCCCGCAACCACGGGGGGTGTGCCCATGCCGGCGTTGACCAGGCTGATCATGAAGTTGCGCCCGGGGAAGCGGGCCAGTGCCAGCAGTACGCCCAGGGGAACGCCCACGATGACGCTGAGCAGGGTCGCCGTACCGGCGACCCTGAGCGTCAGCAGCGTAACCCGCACCAGTTCCGCATCACCGGACGAAAGCATCCGAAGGGCCTCTACGATGCCTTGTCCGATCATCTCCAAGCTGCATACCTACTTTCCGCCAGTCAGGTCTTCCTCGACCTTCCCGCCATCCGGGAAGAAGAGCGGCTCGCCGTACTTGTCCACACCGAAGTTCTTGATGATCTCCTGCGTTTCCTCTGTCAGGAGGAAGTCGGCGAACGCCCGGGCGCCCTCGCCGTTGACCATCGGGAACTTGTCGGGGTTGACCTGCATCACGTGGTAGATGTTCAGGAGCGGGGCGTCGCCCTCCGAAACGATGACGAGGTCGATGTTCTTCTTCTGCGCCAGGTAGGTGCCGCGGTCGGTCAGGGTGTAGCCCAGCTTCTCGTTGGCCACGTTGATCGTGGCGCCCATGCCCTGCCCGGTCTCCTGGTACCAGTCGCTCCCCTTCGGGTCGATGCCGGCTTCCTTCCACAGGGAGAGCTCCTTCTTGTGGGTGCCGGAGTCGTCGCCGCGGGAGACGAAGATCGCACCGGCGTCGGCGATGTTCTTGAGGGCCTCGGCGGCGGTGGTGGTCTCCTTCACGCCGGCCGGGTCATCGGCGGGGCCGATGATGATGAAGTCGTTGTGCATCACGAGCCGGCGGTTGATCGCCACGCCGCTCTCCACCAGCGGCTTCTCCGAGTCCGGAGCGTGGACCAGGAGCACGTCGGCCTCGCCGTTCTCGCCCATCTTCAGGGCCTGGCCGGTGCCGACGGCGATGGTCTTCACGATGTAGCCTGTCTGCTCCTCAAAGATGGGGATCAGCACGTCCAGCAGGCCGGTGTCCTGCGTCGAGGTCGTGGTGGCGAGGATGATCTCCGGGTTCTCCGGGGCGGCCGGCTGCTCGGGGGCCGCGGGCTCCGGCGTCTGCTGGGTCTGCTCGGTCTGCTGCTGTTGCTGCGCGGGCGGCTGCGCGTTCTGCTCCTGTCCGCCGGTCCGCTGCTGCCCGGCCCCGCCGCACCCGGCCACGAGGGCCATAATGGCTGCCAGGACCACAATCCGATGGAACCGTTTCATGGCGTGAGTCCCCCTTGTCCTGATGCGCTGTGTTCGGCGCTACACAACGGCGACCGAAGGGGCGGCGGCCCGGAGGCCGCCGTTATGTCTGCTTTGAGCATAGCGCATGGCCGGGTGGTTGGCAACCCAGTTCAAGCCTTAACTCTAGGGTACGTGGAATAATGGCGTGCCAAACGCTTCCGTCCCAAATGATTCCACGACCCTCCGCCCGCCGGGGCCCGTGGCCCATTCGCAGAAGTGCTTAGCACCCTGGTGGTTGACGGCCGGGAAGAGGTCCGGGTTGACGGGGATCAGGTTGAAGCGGTTGACCAGGATGGGGTCGTCGCTGAAGAGGCCGGTGAAGCCCTCGGGGCAGGCCCTGGCCAGCGTGGCGGAGTCGGTCAGCGTGTAGGCGCCGGTCGCCGCGGCGTGGCGGATCGTCGCGATGTTCCCCTGGCCGCCCAGCGGCCAGGGCTGGTACCAGGGACCGCTTGGCGCGATGCCCGCGGCCTCCCAGAGCGCGAGCTCCCGCATGTTCGTCCCCGAGCGGTCGTTGCGGCTGACGAAGGGGAAGCCCCCCTCGGCGATCCGGCGCATCGCGTCGGCGGCCGAGGGCGCCGTCCGGACCCCCGCCGGGTCGGCGACCGGGCCGCAGATCACGAACGTGTCCCAGGCCAGCGGGTAGCGCCCGGTGCCGAAGCCCTCCGCCAGGAACTGCTCCTCCAGGTCCGGGGCGTGGACGAGGACCAGGTCCACCCGCCCGGCCCGGGCAAGCTCCAGGGCCTGTCCGCTCCCGGCGGCGATGTAGCGCACCCAGTTGCCGGTCTCCCGCCGGTACGCGGCCACCAGGGCGTCCACCAGCCCGACCTCCACGGGACCGATGGTGGACGACATGAGCAGCGGCCGGCTCTCCGGCGCCAGGATGGGGCTGGGGCCCATGATGGACTGCGTCTCCCGCGTCAGCAGGCGGTAGCGGCGCAGCAGGTCCCGGGCGGCGGAGGTGAGCTCCGCGCCCCCGCCGGATGCGCCTCCGACCTTCCGGATCAGCAGCGGGGTGCCGATCTCCTCCTCGGCCCGGCGGATCAGGCCCCAGGCGTAGCGATAGGAGTATCCCAGTGCCTCCGTGGCCTTCCGCAGCGACCCCGACTCCGACACGGCGGCGAGGATGGCGCAGAGGCGCTCGAACTGATCGTCGCCATCCAGGAGGCGGCGGTAGTCCGTGGTCATCGTCTCACCTCTCTTCCATATCGAGATTCGTACCAGGCCGGCCAGGCTCCTGTTGCGAATTTCGCAACGGTCAAACTGCCATAACCCCCTTGCACGCGCGGGTGGTCAACTGGTAAAATACGGGCAGGAAATAACTGGTTCGACTGGGAGGAACCGGAATGGCAGTGCTGTCCACAACCTGGGAGCCGCCAGGCTCGCGGTGCGGCGCGGTCATCTGGACCCGCGCCTGGCGCATCGTCACCTACGGCGACACCATCCCCCAGGCTGCCCGGCTCTACGTGGCCCTCGGCCCGGAGTCGCTGGCGGAAGGATACGAGCTCCTGTTCCCGCTCCTGGAGGAGCGGCAGATCTGCCACCGGCACGTCCGCTCGCCCGAGCTGCTCCGGGCGATGGAGGGCCTCGCCGCCTGGGCCGGCAAGTCGGTGGTGCTCGACCCGCCGGAGTCGGTGGACGGCGAGGCGCTGGCCTGGGAGCTGGACGAGCGGCTCTCCGGGCGCGGCCTCACCGGTCCCACGCTGATCGCCGGGGCCCAGCCGCTGGGCGGGCGCACCGGCCTCGTCTTCCTGCGGCGCCAGGAGCCCCGCGGCGAGCAGGGAAGCGGGGCCCGGGGCTGGCTGGCCCGGCTGCTGGGAGAGGGGAGGACGCCGCATGAGCCCCGCAGCGCTGGCATGCACGGGTGATCCCCTCCTCGACCAGCTGCTGGCCGAGTGCAGCAGCTTCACCCTCGTGCCGCTCCACTGCGAGCGCGCCGCGGACGCGCTGCCCGAGCTGGAGGCGAGGCGGCCGGCGCTGGTCTTCGTCAGCCCCGCGCTGGGCGACGTCAGGCCGCTGCTTCGGGTTGAAGGCGTCCGAATCTGCTGGCTCGCCGAGGGCCCCGGTCCCGATCCACCCGAGGGGGTGGAGGCGCTTCGGGCAGAGCGCCTCTCCCCGCAGCTGATCGACGCCTGGGTTCGCCGCCCCCGGGACGCGGCGCCGGCCAGCGGGCTCCCCTCGCCGCCGCCGCTCCCCCGGGCGCAGGACGGCCCTGGCGCACCGCCTCCGGCGCCCGCCAGGGACAAGCCTCAGAAGCTTGTTCAGTCAGCACCGCTGCCCGCAGGGCAGACGCCGCCCGACGCCGGCGGGCCAGCGCCACCGGCAGTGCTGCAGCCAGCCTGGAAGCGGGCGCCCGGCGCGGCCGTGCCCCCTCCGGCGCGGCGGGAGCCGCCGGTACCCCGGCAGGGGCCGACCACACCGCAGGCACCGACCGCGGGCGGGGCCGCACCCGCACAGCCCGTGCGCAGGCTGCCGCAGCCCTCCGCTCCGGGCGGTGTGCAGACTCCTGCGCCCCGACCGGTCATCCGCGTTGTGCGGCAGCAGGTGGTGGCGCTCTGGGGCGGCAAGCCCGGCGGGGGCCGGTCGACCCTCGCCGTGGCGCTGGCCGACCTCCTGGCCCGCTCGGGCGAACTGCGGGTCTGTACCGTCGACCTCAACCCGTACAACTCCTCGCTGGCCGCCCTGATGGGCCGGGAGCAGGAGGTGTCGAGCTGGGTGCAGCTCGGCGAGGCCTTCGACCGGGGGCAGCCTCTGCCCGCCGACGGGCTCCGGTGGGTGACCTCCAACTGGGCCCTCGTCAGCGGGCCCGACGGCCGGCCGGACCTGGTCTCCCGGCTGAGTCCGGAGTCCGTCGCATGGCTGGTGGACGGGCTCCGCAGTCAGTTCGATTATATCATTCTCGACGCGGAGGCGCGGCCCGGTCCGATCCGGGAGGCCGCGGCCCGCCTGGCGCACCTGGTCCTGGTCACCGTCGCCTGCGACTACCCCGACGTGCTGGACACGGCCCGCGGATTCGAGGCCGCGGTGGAGCAGGGGTGGCTGGACCGCAGCCGGTGCCGACTGGTGCTGAGCCGGTGGCTGGACAACCCCTATCTGACGCCCGGGGAGGTGGCCGACTGCTTCGGGCTGCCCGTCAGCGCCATCCTGCCCCACAGCCCGGAGGCGGTGCTCCACGCCGTCGGGCAGGGGCATCCGGTCACCCGGTCGCAGGCGAAGGATGCGGAGCCCGTGCGGCAGGCCGTTGCGCAGCTGCTGGGGGTCGTGGCTCCCGCAGTGGCAGCTGCCGGGTCGGCGGACGGGCGCGCCGGAGCCGGCAGCCCGTGGCTGGGCTGGCTCAGCCGATAGTCGTGGGAGGGTGAGAGATGCGTGGCAACGCCGGGCGCCTCGCACTCGCAGGCGCCTTCATCTGCGCCCTGCTGGCAGCCTGGTTCAACATCCGGTTCCTGGAGATGCAGCAGGAGCGCATCGAGGTGCTCACCGTTACGCAGGAGGTGGAGCCCTACACGGCCGTCGGCCCGGAGGTGGTGCGGGTGACCGCCCTGCCCCGCGATGCCGTCCCGGCCGATGCCGTCACCGACCCCGGTGCCCTCTCGGGTCGCTACACCCGTGCACTCCTGATCCCCGGCACCGTGCTGCGAGAGGCGCACCTGGTGCCGGCGGGCGGGTCCAGCCTAGCCGCCAGGCTCGCGGCAGCGCCCTCGCCTGACGTACGGGCAATGGCCCTTCGGGTAGATGAGGCCACCGGCGTGGCGGGCACCCTGCGGGAGGGGGATCCGGTGGATGTGCTCGTGGCCATCCACGCCGACGCGGCCGAGGCCGGAGAGTCCGGGGCCGGCAGGGCGGTCCGGGGGACGCTGGCGCGGGTGATCGCCCAGCGCGTGCCGGTCCTCTTCGTACAGCGGGACGACCTGGGCGGCCCCGCGGCCGTCGTCCTGCAGGTCACCCCGCGCACCGCTGAGGAGATCGCGTTTGCCCAGGCCAACGGGATGGTCTGGCTCCTGACCAGCCCTTACGGCGACGAGGGCGAGCCGGTGGCGACGACCGGCGTCGACCGCGCGGTCTTCTTCGAGCGCTACGGCATCGGTGAAGAGTTGGAGAATCGCCAGGCTGGGGCTGAGGCCCAATCGGTGGCCGGGGCGCCCGTGGCAGGAGTTGTGGGGGGTGACTCAGCGTGGCGGAAGGGCTGGTGATCGCCCTCTGGAGCCCAAAGGGCGGCGTCGGCAAGACGCTGCTCTCCGTGGCCGTCGCGCTGCGGCTCAGCGAGCGGCAGCGGACGGTCATCATCGACGGCAACGCGGACAACCCCGATCTGGTCACGCTCTTTCAGTCCGCCGGCACGCCCAACATCAGCACCTGGCCCGGCCGCGTGCCCCCGGAGGAGGTGGAGAACCACCTGGTCCGCTGGACCAGCCGCCTCTTCATCCTGCCGGGTCCCACCCGCTTCGTCGACGAGGCGGTGCTCTCGGGCGACGCGATGGAGGCCGCCATCCGTTCCCTGGCCGGCGCGGGCATGCACGTGGTCGTCGACCTGCCAGCGGGCCTCAGGGACTCCACCCTGGTGGCGCTGGATCTGGCCGACTGGATCCTGTTCCCCGTCACGCCCGACCTGCTGGCCCTGACCCCCCTGAAGCGGGTGGCCCGGGAGCTGGAGCTTCTGAAGCTGCCCGCCGGGAAGTTCCGGGTGATCGTCAACCGCGACGTGGAGAGCCGGGAGATCACCGTGGCCGACATCCGGGAGCTGAGCCCGTTCCCCGTACTCGGGTCGGTCCCCTCGTGCCGGCAGGCCGCGCAGGCGGTCAACCGCGGCGACCTGCAGGCCGCCCTGGCCGCCTCCTCCCCGATCGGCGGGGCGGTGGCGGGCCTGCTCCGGGGGATCCTGGAGGTGGCGGAGGAGCCGAAGCCGGCGCCGGCCGTGCCCGGGCTGCTGGCCAGGCTCTGGCCCATCGCCGGCAGGGAGGGGGTCTAAATGGCCAGCCGCACGCTGCTTCAGCGGCGCGTTGGCGCTGCGCTGGTGCGCGACCCCGCCGCGCAGGTTCAGTACGAACGCCTGCGGGACTTCGTCCGGGACCAGCTGCTGACTGAGATCAGCGGCGACCTGCTGCTCCGGCCGACGGACAGTTCCCTCCGGCTGCTGGCCCGGGAGCGCATCACCGCCCTGCTGGAGCGCGAGGGCTCCGTTCCCGCCGCGGTGCGGGAGGCGATGGTCACCCGGCTGGTCCAGGACCTGGTGGGGTTCGGCATCCTTCAGCCCCTGATGGACGACCCGGAGGTCACCGAGATCCTCGTCAACCGCTACGACGACATCTGGGTCGAGCGGCACGGACGGCTGGAGCGTGTGGCGGGCCTGACCTTCGAAAGTGACCAGGCCGTGCGCCATCTGGCCGAGCGCATCGCCCAGCCCATCCGGCGGCGCATCGATGAGCGGCACCCGATTCTCGACGCCCGCCTAGCCGATGGCAGCCGGGTCTGCGCCACCCTGTCGCCGCCGGCGCTGGACGGCTGCGCCATGGCCATCCGGAAGTTCAACCCGCGGATGCTCGACTGCCGGACCCTGGTCGAGACCGGCGCCCTCACGCCCGAGGCGGCCGACTTCCTCCGGCGTGCGGTGCGGGCCCGGTGCAACCTGCTGGTGACGGGCAGCACCTCCAGCGGGAAGACGACGGTGCTGAACGCCCTCTCGGGGTACATCCCGCCTGAGGAGCGTGTGATCACCATCGAGGACGCGGCGGAGCTCCAGCTGCAGCAGCCCCACGTGCTGCGCTACGAGACGCGGACCGGCAACGCCGAGGGCCAGGGAGCCATCACGATCCGTGACCTGGTGCGCACCGCGCTCCGGCTCCGGCCCGACCGGATCATCGTGGGCGAGGTGCGGGGGCCGGAGGCGCTGGACATGGTCCAGGCGTGCAACACGGGCCACGACGGCAGCTGCTCCACCCTGCACGCCAACAGCGCGCTGGACGGCCTCGCACGGCTCGAGACCATGGTGCTCATGGCCGACAGTGGGCTGCCCATCCGGGCCATCCGCCAGCAGGTCGCCTCGGCCTTCGAACTGGTCATCCACTGCGCCCGCCTGCGCTCGGGCCAGCGCCGTCTGGTGGAGATCGCGGAGGTCGGCCTCGAGGGCGAGGAGACGTACCGGCTCCGGCCGCTCTTCGTCTGGAACGCCGCCCGGGATCGCCTCGAACCGACCGGGCTCCGCCCGGAGCGGGTTGTCCGTCGCTACCTGTGGGAGGAGGCGTAGACCGTGCACTACCTCGCCGCACTCTTCACCTTCCTCTCCGTAGCGCTGTCGCTGGGCGGGTTGGTGGGGATGCTCCGGCGGCGGTCCCGCCTGGCCGAGCGGCTGCTCGCCGAGCGGGAGCCGCATGGCCCGGAGGCCGCGGCCCTGGCCGACTCGCCCGGCTTCTTGGACCGGCTGGAGAAAGAGGCCAGGCAGGCGGGTTTGACCTTGACGCGCCGCCACCTCCTGCTGGCGATCTCGTCCAGCGCAGGCCTCGCCCTCCTGATGGGATGGGCCGGCGAGGTGACCGGCGCGGCGGCCTGCCTGCTGCTGGGTCTGGTCGGGCCGCTGCTGCTGATCCGGCACCGGGCGCGCACGCGCGCTGCCCGGTTCGCACAGCAGCTCCCGGAGACGCTGCTGCTGATGGCCAACGTCATCCGCGCCGGCGGCACGCTGTATCAGGCCGTGCAGACCGTCGTGCAGCAGGCGCCGGAGCCGATGCGCGCCGAGTTTGTGCGGGTGGAGCGGGCCATGCAGCTGCAGATGCCGCCGGGAGACGCCCTGGCGCTGATTCAGGACCGCCTGGGGCTGCACGAGTTCACCAGCGTGGTGATCGCCTGCAAGGTGGCCGGTGAGGCCGGCGCCGACCTGGACGTGGTGCTGGAGTCCATCGCCCGGGAGTTGGTGGAGGAGCGCCAGTTTCTGCGGGCGATGGAGACGGCCAGTGCGGAGGGAAAGGCCAGCGCCCGGATGGTCACGGCGGTCCCGCTGGCGGTGATGGCCTTCGTCAACTACCGGAACCCGGATTACTTCGGCGACGCCCTGCGGGACCCCACGGGCCGCATGGTGATCCTGGGCAGCCTGGGCGCCATCGCCCTGGGCTGGCTGCTCATCCGGCGGATCACGGACGTTCGCAACTGGTAGGAGGGAGGACCTGTGGCCGCCACCTGGACCTTCCTTGCGGTGCTCCTGTTCGGCCTGGGCGTCTGCGACCTCGCGACGGCCCGGCGACGCCGACTGCGCGCGATGGTCGAGCGGGCGGGGACCGTCTTCCCCGATCCCCCCGGCGCCGGCCAGCTGCTCGGCTGGCTCAAGCGGCACGCGGCGCCGCGGGTGCCGCTGATCCCCGGCATGGGCTCGCTCGAAGAGCTGCGGCAGCTCCTCATCTGGGCCGGTCGGCCGGGAGGGCTCGGGGCCGAGGAGTTCTACTTCCTCCAGCTGGTGCTGGCCCTTGCACTCGCCCTGCTCCTGATGGGCGCCTACGGCTGGGCCGGCGCCGCGGGGGGATTCCTCCTGGGGCTCTGGCTGCCGCGGGCGTGGCTCCGGCGGCGGGTGAGCGAGATCACGCTGCGCCTCCGGCGGGAGCTGCCGCAGTTCGTCCACCTGCTGGCCACCTGCCTCGAGTCCGGCCTCGGCCTGACGGAGGCCATCCGGCGGGTGGCCGCGGAGAGCCCGGGGCTCCTGGCCGCCGAGATGCTGCACACCGTGCACGAGATGGCGGCCGGGAAGCCGGCGCAGAGGGCGTGGCGCGACCTGATGGACAGGCACGAGTCCCCCGAACTGAAGGAGGTCGTCTCCGCGCTGCTCCAGAGCCACCAGTGGGGCGTCTCCATCGCAGCGCAGCTGCGCTTCACCATGCGGGCCATCCGCCAGCGCAAGCAGCAGCAGGCGCAGCAGAAGGCCCAGGAGGCTTCGGTCCGCATGCGCCTGCCCATGGTCCTGTTCATCCTGATGCCGACCATCGCCATCATCCTCGGCCCAGCCGTGCTCCGGCTGCTCAGCCAGTTCGCGGAGGGATGAGTTGTGGTGCGTCGCCTTCTGCGCGGCCAGCGCGGCAGCCAGATGGTGGAGTTCGCGCTGCTCGCTCCGATCCTGCTTTACCTGGTGCTCTGCATCCCGGTGTTCGGGATGTTCGTCCACAGCTGGATGGTCGTCTCGGGCGCGGCCCGCGCCGGCGCCCGGGCCGCCAGCCTGCTCACGGTGCAGGGAAGCCGGGAGGCGGTGGCCCGGAAGGCCGCCGACCGGAACGTCTACTTGGCCCGGCAGGGTGAGGACGGGGTCGTCTACTTTGATCCGCTGCGGGATGTCGCGGTGCAGACCAGCGGTGGATACGTCACCGTCCGGGTCACCTACCATCAGCCCTCGTTCCTTCCGCTCCTCAGCGGCCTGCTGGGCGGTTCCGGGGCTGCCGGGGGCGACACCGTCCCGCTGACCGCCGCTGCCACCTTCCAGATCGAGCAGGGAGGGACCCTGAAGTGAGGCCCGGCCGCACCGCGGAGCGGGGGTCGACCTCGGCGCTCTTCATCTTCATCTGGTCCGTGGCCCTGATCGCGGTGGGGATCGCACTGGACGTGGGGCGAGTGTTCGTCCTCCGGGAGCAGCTGCGCACCGCCGAGGAGGCAGCTGCGCTGGCCGGCGTGCTCCAGGCCCGCTACGTGGTCGAGGCCCGGTTCCGCAGGGAGGAGAACCGTCCGATCCCGGTCTGCGCCGAGCTGGAACCGACCGAGCCGCCCGAGTGCCACCTCGTGGACCACTGGGTGGCGATCGAACCGGTCATCATCCGCGGCCCCGAGGCTGAGGTCTGGCCGGAAGCGCACCGCCTCTGGGCTGCCCAGTGCAACCGCTACAACGTGCGCTGCAGCCGGCAGTACTTTGCGGCGGAGTGCTGGATCGAGCCCAGGTCCGACTGGGCTGCGGTCCGGTCAGCGGCGCTCAGCGCGTTCCAGGCGAACGCGCGCTGGGGCGGACAGGCGCGCACGGCCGGTCCGGTGGCCGTGGAGGTGGAGACCGGCGGCGGCAGCAAACCCAGGCAACTGAGGGTCAGCGTCACCGCGGTCCTCGAGATGGAGACCCTGCTGCTCCCGATCCTCGGCGTCGACTCGCTGATGGTGACCACCCCGGGCGAGCCGACCGCGGCGGAGCTGGTTCGCCGGGAGTGGACGGGACAGAAGGTCTGGATCGGCGGGGTCCAGGTGCCGTCCCCGTGCCTGTCGCCATAGATGGATCCGATTAATACATAACGAAAGGATGGTTCGCATGAATCGGTTCGCCAAGGGCTTCCGTCGACTGCTTTCCCGCCAGGAGGGGCAGGGCATGACCGAGTATGGGCTGATCATCGCCCTGATCGCCGTCGTGCTGATCACCACCCTGACGGGCCTCAACAAGGCGCTGGACAAGACGTTTGACAAGGTCACGAAGCAGTTGGAGTCGGCCGTGAAGAAGTGAGCGTCCCCAAGCCCCCTGCGCTTCCAGGGGGCTTGGTTCACGGGCCGAGCTGCGTCAGGAAGGCGTAGATGGCGGGTCCGGCGGCCATGGCCAGGACGGCGGGGAGGACGAAGAGCACCAGCGGCAGCAGGAGCTTGACGCTGGCCCGTGCGCCCAGCTCCTGGGCCAGGCGCCTCCGCTTGTCCCAGGCGGTCTCGGCCTGCTGGCGCAGCGTGGCGGCGAGCCCGTCCGTGCCCTTCTCCATCGTCTGGACAAGGGCGCCCACGAAGCGGGTGAGGTCGCGCACGTCCAGCCGCTGTGCCATGTCGAGGAAGGCGAGTGCCGGGGGCTGCCCGAGCCGGATCTCGGCCAGCGCCGCCTCGACCGCCCGGCCCAGCGCCGTCCGGCTGTTGCGGGCGTAGTGGTCCAGCGCGGGCAGCAGTTGGAGGCCCGACTCGGCGAGGACGGCCAGCGTGAAGAGGAAGTAGGGCAGGTCCCTCTGGATGGCCGCCCGGCGCGCTGCGGCGGCGCGGCGGACCTCCAGGTCGGGCGCCTGAAACGCCCAGACCGCCGCGGCCAGGGCCACCGCCCCGCCGACGCCCTGCCCCAGCAAGGCGAGCAGCAGCGCGGCCGACAGGGCAAGCCCGGCCAGGCGGAGCTTGCGGCTGGCCAGCTCCTCCAGCGTCTCATCCCATCCCGAGACCGCCAGATCCCGCGCCACCCTGCCGCTGGCCATGAGGCCGGCGAGCCGCCGGGCGAGCCACCCGGGGGCGTCCCCCCGCCTTTGGGCCTGCGCCGCCGGGAACCTTCGGGGCGGGGCGGCCGGGGCGCCATGGGATGACGCGGCAGGGGGCATCAGGAGCAGGAAGCAGGCTGCGGCAGCGAGTCCCGCGATCAGCAGTGCCATGGCACCCCCTCCTCACATGTCGATGCGCGCAATCCGCTGAGCCATCCAGTAGCCGCCGGCCACGGTGAGGAAGATGAGCCCAAGGGCCACCTGACCCCACCGGGTGGCGTGGAAGACACCCAGGTAGGTCGGGTTGGTCAGCCGGACCACCAGGTAGATCCCCAGGGGGATCAGGGCCAGGATGGCCGCTTCGGTGCGCTTCTGAGCCGTCATCACCTGAATCTCGCGTTCCACTGCCAGGCGGTCCGCGACCATGTGGGCCACGTTGCCCATGACATCCACGATGTTCCCGCCCCGCCTGCGGGTCGTCACCAGGGCTTCGACGAGCGCCGACACCTCCTCCAGCGGCACCCGGTCGCGGAGGCCGAGCAGGGCCTCGTCCACCGGCATGCCCAACTCCACTTCCCGGGCGGCCACCTCCAGCTCGTGGATCAGTTGCCCGCCGCCCGGATGGAGCCTCCGCAGGTCCGCGGCGCACCGCTGAAGGGCATTGGGCAGGGACTGGCCGGCCTTCAGGGAGGTCGCCAGGGAGAGCAGCGCTTCCTGGAGGTGGTCCCGCAGGACCTGGGCCCGGAGGTGCGCGAGGGCATCGCGCAGCGTGCTGGCCAGCAGGATTCCCGCCGGCAGGCTGATGAGCGCCGTCATCCAGGCGCCGGTGATGATGCCGACCAGCAGGAACAGGGCCGGCGGCACCAGCAGGAACAGACGCCGGTCGTCCCCGGCTTCCGCGGGCCGCCACGCCGGGGGAATCCCCTCACGCCACACCGGGAGCGCACCGGCGGACGTGCCGCCCGGGGCAAGGGCAAGGAAGAGCGCCGCTGCGGCGAGAGCAGCGATAAGGTAGACCATCACAATCCCTCCGGAAGCGTTACGCCGGCCATCCGGAACTTCTCCCGGCGGCCCACCGGGCGGCCCGCGGGAAGCAGCGCGCCGCACTCGAGGTCGTACTGGAAGACCGGCTCCGTCGCCACCTCGCCCCCGGCGGCACCCGTGACCTCGAGGATCTGCCAGAGCCTGCGGGAGCCGTCCGTCAGCCGCTCCAGGTGGAGGATGAAGTCGACGGCCGAGGCGACCTGCTGCCGGACCGCGGCCGCGGGCAGGTCCACGCCCGACATGAGCACCATGGTCTCGATGCGGGCCAGGGCGTCCCGGGCGGAGTTGGCGTGGACGGTCGTCAGCGATCCGTCGTGGCCGGTGTTCATCGCCTGCAGCATGTCCAGCGCCTCGCCGCCGCGGCACTCACCCACCACGATGCGGTCGGGCCGCATGCGCAGGGAGGCCCGCACCAGGTCGCGGATGGTCAGCGCCCCCTTGCCCTCCACGTTGGGGGGCCGGGCCTCGAGGCTCACGAGGTTCGGGATGCCGGTCAGCTGCAGCTCGGCCGAGTCCTCGATGGTGATCACCCGCTCATGCGCCGGGATCTTCATCGCCAGGGCGTTGAGGAAGGTCGTCTTGCCCGTGGACGTCCCCCCCGAGATCACCAGGTTGCACCGGGCCTGCACCAGCCGCTCCAGGAACTCCGCCGCAAGCGGCGTCAGGGTGCCGGCCTCGACCATCTGCTCCAGGCTCAGGGGGTGCTGGGGGAACTTGCGGATCGTGAGCACCGGCCCGACGAGCGACACAGGAGGCAGCACCACGTGTACCCGGGCGCCGCCGGGCAGGCGGGCGTCGACGATGGGCGTGGCCTCGTCCACCTTGCGGTTGACGCGGGCGACGATGCGCTCGATCAGGTGGAGGAGCTCGGCCTCGCTGCCGAAGGCCAGGGGCTGCCCGTCCTCCGTCAGGGCCGGCTCCGGATGGCCCGAACGCTCCACGAAGATGCGCCCCGGGCCGTTCACCATGATCTCCTTGACGGTGTCGTCCTGGAGCAGCGGGTCCAGCAGCCCGAAGCCGAAGATCTGGTACTGCAGCCTGTCGACCAGTGCCGCTTTCTCGTGGTGCGTGAGGTGGAGGTAGCCGAAGCGGTCCGCAAGCACCTCCTCCAGCAGAGCCCAGAGGCGATCCCGCATCTCGCGGTCGCTCAGGGCAGCCAGCGGCGCGTCGGTGCTGCGCAGGCGCTCCCGCACCGCCTCCAGCACCGGCCGCAGCCGCTCGTGTGTCCGGGGCGGACCGGCGGCTCCGCTCCTGCCCTGGCGGCGTTCGATCAGCTGACGCAGCCCGCCGTTCACGGGCCTTTCACCTCCTCGACGAGCGCCTCCAGCAGGCGGTCGAGGGCGCGCGCGGCCGGTCCCCCGGGCTTGAAGCCGGCAAACCGCCCCGTACCGTCGCCGGAGGACCGCGGCTCCTCGGGGATCCGCAGCGCCGGGCGGTACGGGAGGAACCCGAGCGCCTCCTCGACCGGCAGCGGCAGCTGTTCACGCACCCGGTTCAGCACGAGCCTCACCCGGCCGGGAGGGACCTGCAGCTCCCCCAGCAGCGCCTCCACCTGAACCAGGCGGTAGGCCGAGACCGCGTCGGGCAGGCCGACGAGGCAGACGGCATCGGCGGCCGCCATCGCTGCGGCCGTCCGGACGGTCATCTCAGCCGGTGTGTCGACCAGCGCGTAGGCGCAGCCACACGGCCCCAACAGGCGCAGCACCGCCTCCACGAGCTCCGGGCTGAGGTCGTCCATCGCGGCCGGGCCGGCGCTGGGCATCAGGTGAATGCCGGGCTCGGCCTCCACCAGGGCGCCTGCGATCCGGCCGGGGCCTTCCGGATCCCCGGCGAGCGCCTCAGGTGACAGCCCGCAGAGCTCTGCCCAGCCCCCCGCCTGGCGCACGCCCAGCAAAGGTACGGCACCGCCTCCGCTGCCCAGTTCCACCACCGCCACCCGGCTGCCGCGATCCCGCAGTTCCCGGGCGAGGTGGAGCAGCAGCGAGCTGGTGCCGGCGCCTCCCCGGGGGGAGTGGAAGGCGATGATCTTCCCGGTCGCGGGCGCTCCGGGGGCCAGCCCCAGCAGGTGCCGGAGCATGGCGGCCAGCCGGGCGGGGTCGGCGTCCGGGCAGTGGGCGATGCCCAGCTCGGCGGCCCTGCGCCGGACCAGGGGCGGGACCGCTCCGCTGGCGGCGCACAGCACCGCGTAGTGCGCGGCGGTCAGGTCCTGTGCGAGGGAGATCCCCTCCAGGCCGAGCCCCGCGTCGAGCACGACGGCATGGCTGGGCGAGGCGGCGAGCTGCTCGAGCAAGGCGTCAATGTCAGAGACGGCGACCGTCACCTGGAGCCCCATGGCGGGGTGCGCCTCCAGCCAGTCCCGGAAGCGCGCGGCGGCCGCGGGCGCCAGGCCGCATAGCGCCACACGGAGCGGCGTCATGGCAGGAGGCCCTCCAGGCGGCGCACAACCTTCACCGCCAGCCCGTCCGTGGCGGCGAGTACCGCGGGCACCTGCTCATCCGGCACCAGCACCGTGACCCGGTCCGCCTCCGCGTGAACGACGCGCGTCGCCGTCAGGATCCGGACCGCCTCGCGTCCCTCTCCCGGGATGACATAGAGATCGACCTCCTCGCCGGCCCGCAACTCGGGTGCGCCCACCCCCTCCGCGGGGAGGCTGACCACCCGCATCTCCCCTGGCCAAGCGCTCTCACGGCCCGCCGGCGCAGGGTCCAGGCTGACGTTTTCTCCGGGGACCAGCGCCTCGCCCGGGAGGATGGTGCGCGTGGCGTACCACGCTTCGGGGGCGTCGGCCGGGGTGTGCGGCAGCGCCTCCCGGGCCAGCAGGCGCCGGGTGGGGCCGTCCACCTCGACCAGCTGGAGCAGCCCTGCTGAGAGCTGCACGCCCGGAATGATCTCCTGGCGGGCGACCCAGATGACCTCGGTCTCGGACTCACCGGCCGAGCCGACCCCGGCGAGGTAGGTCACCGTGAGCACTGCTGCCGCCACGGCGCAGACGGTTGCCAGAAGATACCGCAGGCGGGGATTCATTCCATCCACCTCCTGCCCCTAATCACGGAGCAGGAGGCTGAATGGTTCAACGGATTAGGGTGATTTGGTCGCGTGATAAAGGGTTTGTGCGCAAACCGTGTGAGGGAGGGCATGCGCAGTGCAACCACAGCCGAACAGCGAGGGACCGCCGGGGCTGACTCCGCCGTCGGGGCGCTGCCGCAGGCGGTCGGGACTGAAGGGAGCGTACGGGGGCGTGGCCCTGGAGGTCGCACTGGTCCTGCCCGTGCTCTGCGCGCTGGTGATCGGCGGTTGGGTGTTGGCGTACATGGCGTTCGCCAAGGTGGCGCTCACCATGACCGCCAACCGGGCGGCCCGGGACTTCGCCGCGGCCACCGAGCTGCATGGCAGCCTGAAGGACGCCGACCGGGCTTACCGCTACGACGGAGGTTTCGCGGAGAGCTTCGGCCTGCCCCGCTGGGCGGTGCACGCCCTGATCATGCGGACGGCCGTGGGCGGGGGGAAAAGGGAGTCCGACCAGGCTGTGGTGGTGGCGACTTGCTACCGCCTCCCCCTCACCCTGCCCGGGGGCTTGCTGAACGGTCCACGGGAGGCGGAGGCGGCGGGACTGCCCGATGGCAGCGACCTACGGGAACTCCTGGAGCGGGTGGAGCGTGAATACCGGAACGCCTGGCGCGAGGTCGAGGCCGAGCGGGACGAGTGGGAGCGGCTGCTCAGCGAGGGCCGGGCGCTGTACGAACGAGGGCGCAGGCTGGCCGGCGAGGCCGGGTGGATGGGCGACCTGTTGCGGCAGGCGATCGAGGGGCCGCCGCCGGACCTCACCCCCTTCGACACCGCCGGTGCGGAGGGGCCGGACGACCTGGAGCGGGCCGTCCGCGCACTGTGCGAAGCCCCGGAGCCGCTGCGGGGCCGGTCGATCATCGTGACGGGCCGATCCGCCTACCTGCTCCAGAAGGTATTTGAACCCCAAGGGAGGCCGTAGCCGATGAAGAGGCTCCAATCTGAGCAGCGGGGCGGCATTGCGGTGGAGGCGGCGCTCACGCTGCCGCTGATCCTGCTCCTGACCCTGGGCGGCGCCTCCGTGCTCCTCTGGCTCCACCACAAGACGTGGCTGCAGGTGCTCGTGGCGGAGACCGCCCGGGAGCGGGCGGCGGATGCCACCTGGACCGGATACTACAAGGACGTCCGCGACACCCTGAGCGGGCCCGACTCCGGGCTCGTGCTGGTCGAAGCCCGCCTGGTGAGCTTCCACCTGCCGACCGACCCGCCGTTCGTGATGGCGGGCGCTTGCGCCGCGCCTGCAGGTTACGTGCCCTCCCTGCCCGTCCGGGCTGACGGGGGCGAAAGCGGCCCGCCCCGCCCCGCAGGGGGAGGCTGGCTGCAGCCCGTGTGGGAGTTGCGCTGGCAGCTGACCCGGTGGCTCCAGCGGGCCGAACGGGTGGCCGACCGGTTGGAGGAGTACGCCGACGAAGGGGTGGTGCTGGGCGAGCAGCTGGTCTGGTACCGCCGGGTGGCGGACAACCTGCTCCGCGGCACGCCCTTCCAGCGGCGCCAGGCCGTGGACTACCTCGCCGGCGGTGCCCTGGAGGAGGCCATGCGCATCCCCTGCCGGGGCGATGGTCCGGGCGATGCGGTGCTCGCGGCAAAGGCGGTGATCCAGGGTGAGCGGGCATTCGGGCAGCGCTAGGCGGCGGCAGGGCGGGTACGTCTCGGTCTACGTCGCGCTGGTGACCAGCCTGGTCCTGGTGCCGCTTGTCATGATGCTGATCGACTTCACGCTGCTGGCCTACTGGCGCACCAAGCTCCGCAGCACCGCCGACGCCCTGGCCATCGGCGCGGTGGCCGAGTCCCGGGAGTTCCACATCCCGATCCCCACCGAGTTCGTGGGTTACTTTCCGGTGAACGGGTACCTGCTCAACACCATTCACCTCACCAACCTGGATCCCGGAGGCTTCCGCACCCGGCTCGGGCCCGAGCTGCAGCACCTGGCGGGGCTGAATCGGGACCGAGTGGGCCCGCAGGTGGAGGTGCGGGTGGGGGAGGCCCGGGTGCTGCCGCTGGGCAACTTCATCTCGCCCTTCATGTACGTGCAGATTCCAGTGGAGGCGGAGGTGCCGCTTCTCACCCCGCTGCTGGGTCCGCTGCTCGGCAGCGACAAGCCGCAGTCCGTGACCCTGCGCGCCGAGAGCTGCGCCGCAGCCTGGTACCGCCCCGACGCCTGGGTCCACCGCTGGTGGGACGCAGACCTGGACACGCTGGTGAAGACCATCGACGCCGTGGTGAACGTGACCGACGAGCCGCAGAAGTACTACCGCCTGGTCAACTGCGTGGACGAGGGCTCCGACCTCTTCTCCCTGGCCGAGGTGGTACTCGCCGAGCACCTGATGCTGAACCCGGAGGTGCGCGAGATCCTCAGCGAGTGGGTGGGCGGCAAGCGGCAGAGCAAGGAGGTGAAGCGCGCCAGGGAGGGCATGCGGAACCTGCCCGAGCGCTGCGGTCCCGGCGACCCGTGCGTGAACCCGGACCGCGAGTCCATCGAGCGGTGGGGCCGGGACACGACCGAACGCAGGAGGGCGGAGGAGGAGGCCGAGCGGGCGCGCGCAGAGGCCGCCCGGAGGGCGGCCGAGTTGGATGAGAAGCACAGGGAAACGGAAACCATACCCTAGGAGCCTGTCTGAGTAAGCCAGTTCTGTAGGAGCAAAAGGGTTGGGTGTCCAATGTCTTCAGCATGAGCAAGAAGACGTATCGACCGTATGA
>NZ_JAGGLG010000024.1 GCF_017874315.1 Symbiobacterium terraclitae
TCATACGGTCGATACGTCTTCTTGCTCATGCTGAAGACATTGGACACCGAACCCTTTTGCTCCTACAGAACTGGCTTACTCAGACAGGCTCCTAGAGGACCAACTGTTGGACCTCAAGGCCCAAGATGAGGCCGGCAAAGATCCGGCATTCAAGAAACTTATTTCTGATCTAGAGTTGAGGCTCAACTACATAAGAAAGCATGGTACTCCGATATATGGGGTAGCCCTGAGTGGGCCTTCCCATGACCTACTCCGGTTCGCTGAAAAGGTTCCGGTGGAAATGGCGCTACTCGTATCGGATAATTCTGATTACGACGATCCGATCTTCTTTGCTGGGGGTGATCTCGAGTGAACAGAAGGCGTGCCTTTGTCTCTTTGGCTGCTATGGTCCTAGTGGTGTTGTCGGGGGCCATGGTCCATGCCGACCCGATTCACGATCAGAACCTAGACAAGTGGACTCCCGATAAAGGCCGGGTAAGCTGGCGCCACTATGATAATCCACACGCACATGTTATCTACCACTACTTCTACTGGAATACTCTGGCGGACATGGAGCTACTTCGAGACGATGACAATGAAACCCTGGAGATGGATGTCGTCTTCAACAATGTTGCTCCGGAGAGTGCTTGGTCCTACAGCTATCTCGGGGATACGGTCGGAAGTCACTGGGATAGCAACCAGCCGGTTGCATACCGTGACACACAGTTGCTGGATGGCAACGATTACCGCCCGTTTACCGTTGGCACTGCCTTCGCTGATCAACTTCAGCCAGCAACTTGGTACTACTGGTGGGTTCAGGGGGATCATCACAGCGACGGTAGCCGAGCGGGAGTTGAAGCACAGCATGGGTATCGTTCGTGGAATTGCTTCTCAGGGTATGCAAACTGCGTCTTCGCCGACGCTATCGCTACGCTAATCTGGTATCAAGCTGGAAAGCCTAACGAGTACACTATGCCACCAAACGACTGCAGATACGTCTACCCCAGGAAGGGGGCACCCGACCCTTGCCTGGCGTGGTAGTCGGCGCAACGCTCCTATGGGCCGCTAATGGTTTGTCGCTATCACCGGACGCCTCACACAAGTAAACCATTGTGCACATCCGAAATGTACCGATTAGTGTGGCGATATTCTCGTCCTTATCGGTGTCACGTCTAGTGAAGGCCCCAGACTCATCACGAGGAGGCGAGACTATGGGTGATATTCCGCTACTGACGCTGACGTTCGCAACGATCGCTCTCATCGGGGGCTCACTGTTCCTAGGCGTGCGAGCCGTTCGGCGGTCGCGTTCTGGCTGGTTGTGGCTTGGAGTTGCGCTCGTTCTAACGGTTTGCATCGTGGGCCCACGGGTTAGCATCACTGGCCTGTACCGATTCTCTGGCGATGAGAGACGCTACGCCGAACAGGCCCTTGCGCACGCGGCATCGTCACTCTCCTCTCCTCCTCTCTTTCACCTATTGGGTGGCCCCCTGCGAGTGGTCTCCCTTCGGCCGTTGCCATCAGGGACGATGGACCATCTAGGCACTGGCCCCTGCGAGTTTGAGGTTGTTCTCAGGTCCTACGGGGCGTTCTGGATTCCTGCTAGGACAATCAAGGTCCGTTGCGGCACTCTCGAGGTGCAGCGATAATCTTCACGTCGAGCCCAATGGCACCCGGCCCATGTTCAGTTCGTTGGACTTAGTGCACGACGTCACCCCCTACTTTGCGGCACTCATGGTGCGAACGACGACACCCTCTGCGGACACACTTGCGCCTTCAACGGAGGCGGGATGCTTGTACCGGGCCTGAAGGTGGTCTGGGCGAAGTTGGCGCTAATACGCAGCAGCCAGGGGCGCAGGACCGAGGGGCGGAGTGGTTGGGTGACCGTAGGCGCCGGCTTGATGCAGCCGAACCAACGCAGCGAAAGCTCCGCCATCGCCGGCCTGCGCCCGCCCGATCCACTCCCGCCTCGTCACGCCTTTCACCCCTTCCCCTCCTCTCTACCGACGAAACTGTCCTTTTCTTTCACTGCCCCGAACATTTTCATAGATGCACAAAATAGCCGCTCCACTGCCCCAGGCAGGGAGCGGCTCCTGCTATTCGTGATTTCCGGGCGGCGGAGCCGTCCACTCCCGCTGGACGTTCTTGGCCATCTTGGCCCGGTAGGCCGCCTCCAGGTCGATGCCCGCGTTGTTGGCCAGCTTAAAGATGTAGGCGAGGCAGTCGGCCAGCTCGAAGCCCAGGTCGTGCCGGTATTCGGCCAGGGCCGCCTCCCAGGCGGCCTCCTCCCCCATCTCGGCCTCCAGCAGCTGGGCGCGCCACAGGACCTTGCGCACCTCGTTGGCGACCTCGCCCACCTCGCCGGTCAGCAGGATCATGTTCAGCTTCAGGTCCTGGCTCCATCCCTTCCGCTCGTCCAACCACCGGTGGAAGGCCTGGAAGTCGGGAATCGTCCGCATCTCGTTCGGGAACATGCTGGGCCCTCCTCTGCGGTGGATCTGCCGGGCTGTCCTCCCGTGTAGTCGGCCGGGGACGCCAGCTCGTGCTCCTGCGGCCGGTCAGTCGGCCTGCGGCGCCAGCTCGCGCTCCTGCGGGCGGTCAGTCGACCCGGGCCCCAGCCCGTGCTCCTGCAGCCAGGCCAGGATCTCGGCGAAGACCTCCTCGTGGCCGGGGTCGTTGAAGATCTCGTGGTACTTCTCGGGGTAGAGCCTGAAGCGCTTGTCGCCGTGGCCGATGCGGTCGAAGACCTCGCGGGTGACCCCGGGGTCCACCAGCTGGTCTTCGCCGGCCACCAGGAAGAGCGCCGGCAGCCCCGCTGGGAGCGTGACGGAGGTGCGGCACTCGGACGCCGCCCGGGTGCACTCCACGAACCAGCGCGGCGTGGCCGTCTGGCAGCGCAGGGGGTCCTGCCGGTCGAGGGCGATCCGCTCCGCGTTCCGGGTGCAGATCTCGGGCGGGATGCCCGACTTCACCTGCAGCCTGGGCACGAGGACGGCCAGCAGGGGGGCCAGCGCCTGCTCCACACGGCTCACCTTCGCCCGGCTCAGGAACCAGGGCGAGGAGAGCACCAGGGCCGAGATGGTCTCCGGGTGGGCCGCCGCGTAGCGGTAGGCGATGAGCCCGCCCATCGAGTGGCCGATCATCACCGGCCGGCCGTGCGCCTCGGTGGCCAGGCGCACGAACTCCCGCAGGTCGGCAAGGTAGTCCGCGAACCGGTCCACGTGCATCCGCGCGCCTTCAGAGCGCCCGTGGCCCCGGTGATCCATGGCACATACGGCGAACCCCCGCCGGGTGAACCACGCGGCCACGTGCTCGTACCGCCCGATGTGCTCGCCCGCCCCGTGCACCAGCACCAGGTTCCCGACGGCCTGCTGGGGCTCCCAGATGCGGTAGAACAGCCTGACGCCGCCGAGACCTGGAAGGGTGCCGCTT
Source organism: Symbiobacterium terraclitae (assembly GCF_017874315.1). Classification (NCBI taxonomy): domain Bacteria; kingdom Bacillati; phylum Bacillota; class Clostridia; order Eubacteriales; family Symbiobacteriaceae; genus Symbiobacterium; species Symbiobacterium terraclitae. Next base: position 3,409 of record NZ_JAGGLG010000024.1, read on the forward strand.
CTCTCCCGCATCGCTCCACCTCCGATCAGCCTGTATGGAAACCCAGTTCTGTTTCTGACGGCCGATTCCCTCTCGGCAGGGATTCTCTGTCAGGGACACGAACCGATGCAATATGCAGACGAAGGGAGGCGAGCAGGATGAGGTTGAACTGGAAGAACACGTTCATCATCGGCCTCGGCTTCTTCGGTGTGGGACTTGTATGGCCCTTATACAACTCGTACATGCCAATTTTCTACTCCAAGTTCATCGAGTCCAAGACCATCATCGGCTACCTGATGACGATCGACAACTGGCTCGCCCTCACGCTCACACCGCTGATCGGCTTCCTGAGCGACCGCACACGCACCCGCTTCGGGCGCCGGATCCCCTACCTGCTCGTCTTCGCACCGCTCTCCGCCCTCTTCCTCATGCTGATCCCCGTGGGCTGGGAGACCAGCCTCTGGCTCCTGCTCGGGGCATCGGTCCTGATGAACCTCGCCATGGCCTCGTGGCGCTCGCCCATCGTGGCGCTTATGCCAGACGTGACCCCGCCGCCGCTCCGCTCCAAGGCCAACGGCATCATCAACTTCATGGGCGGCCTGGCCTACATCGTCGCCACGTTCGGCGGGGCGATCCTCTACCGCATGTATCCCGGCCTGCCCTTCGTCGGCTCGGCGCTGCTCCTGCTGCTCATCACGGCGATCTTCTACCTCTGGATCCGCGAGCCGGAGCAGAGCACCGAGAAGGCAGAGCGGTTTCAGATCGGCTTCATCAAGGACGCCAGCGCGCTCTTCATGCTGCTTGCCATCTTTTGCTGGTTCGTCGCCTACAACTCACTGGAGACCTGGGTGACCACGTACGGCAAGGAGTACCTGGGCATGCACGAGGCCGATGTCGCCGGGTTGCTCGCGTTCTCCGGCGCCGCGTTCCTGATCTTCGCCATCCCGTCCGGCTTCCTGGCCGACGGCTTCTCGCTCCGGAACGGCTGGACGGGGCGGACGTTTCTCTCCTTCGGCGGGCTGGGCCGTAAGCGGACGATCATCGGCGGCCTCATCATGATGATCCTCGCCTTCTTCCTGCTGGGCCTGCGGTCCGACCTGAAGTCAGCCTGGTACCTCTTCCTGCTCGTCGGCTTCGCCTGGTCTTGGGTGAACATCAACTCCTACCCGATGATCACCCAGATGGCCGGTCCCGGGCAGATCGGCGCCTACACCGGCATGTACTACCTCTTCTCCTCGCTGGCCAACATCGCCGGTCCGCCCCTTTTCGGCTGGGTCTTCGACCACTACGGCTACGGCTACTTTTTCGTGCTGGCCATCCTCTTCATGGCCCTGGCGGCGCTCTGCATGATGGCGGTCAGGCGGGGCGAGAAGGAGCCCCCGCCCGCCGAGCAGGCGTAGCGGAGGGGCCGGTCCCCCACGCCCGCCTCAGGCGCCGCCGCCCGCGAGCAGGATCTCCTCCGCCAGCCGCTGCGTGGCCAGGGCCTCGGCCGCCGAGGTCTCCGGGGTGCGCCCCTCCCGCAGGCAGGCGAGGAAGTGCTCCAGTTCGGGCCCGATGCCCCGCTTCTCCAGCGTGGGCGTCCAGGACCCGAACAACGGCTCCACCCGCTCTGCACCCCCCTCGCGCACGACCAGCCGCTCCAGCTCCTCCACGATCACCGTCAGCCCGCCGCCGTGCAGCTCCACCCGCTCCGTGACCGCACCTGCGCCGTAGCTCTGCGCCAGCTGGACCAGGGTCCCGCCCCCGGCCTCCAACTGGGCGGCCACCAGCCCGACGCGGGTGAGGGCGGTCCTGAGCTGCAGGTCTCCGGCGAAGAAGCGGGCCAGGTCGATGATGTGGATGGTGTCGTCGGTGACGTAGTGGCGCAGCGGCCAGCGGGCTCCGCCGCCGGTGCGGTGCTTCTGGACCAGCACGTACTCGATGGGCTTGCCGGCCTCGGCGAACAGCGCCTTCGCCCTGCGGTACGCCGGGGCGTAGCGCCGGTTGAAGCCCACCATCAGCAGCCGGCCCGTGCGGCCGGCTGCCGCCGCGATCGCCTCCGCCTCGGGCAGGGTCTGGGCGAGCGGCTTCTCCATGAAGACGTCAATCCCGGCCTCCATCAGGGCGACGGCCTGCTCGGGATGGGCGGCGGTGGCGCTGAGCAGGTAGGCCGCCCGGGGCCGCAGGGCCAGGAGCTCGGCGAAGGTGCGGGCGCGGAGCTGGAACCGGTACTGGGCGGCCAGCTCGTCGACGCCGCGCCCGGTTCGGCTGCAGAGGCCCACGATCTGCACGCCGGGGTGCTGTGCGAGCACCGGCAGGTGCGCCTTGCGGGCGATGTTCCCGAGGCCGACGACGCCGAGGGTCACTGGAGCGTCCATGGAAACCCCTCCTCAAGAACGGCGGCGGAGGGATGCCTCCGCCGCCGTCGTCTTCTCCGGTCGCCTACTGGGTTGTCTGCCCCCCTCCGGTCTGGCTCGCGATCTGCTCGATCTGCGGGCTGGGCGGGAAGGGGAACTGCGTCTTGTACTGCACGAACTGCTGGAGCGTGTGGGTCACCGCCTGGGCGTTGGCCACGGGCAGCTTGTACCAGCCCTTCTTGAACATGATGTTGTAGATCTGCCGCTGCATCTGGTGGCAGGCGTCGCTGTTCTGCTTGATCACGTCCCAGAGGGCGTCGTGGCTGGCCTCGATCATGGCCGTGTTGTACCCGGTGGTGAGGTACTTCTCCTGCGCCAGCAGGTCCTGCATGCGGTCGCGGTCGTTGACGGACGCGTCCTTCACCGTGGGCAGGCCGGTCTGCTCCTTGTGCTGCATCACGACATGGCCGCCCTGCATGGTGAACTGGGGCTGAACCCCCTGCTGCTGTTGCTGCTGCACTCTCTGCCCCTCCTTACATCACGGTGGCCGGCTGGTCGGCGCCGGAGACGGTGATCTGCGTCGCCTGGTCCACGTGCTGCTTGAGGTGCAGGACGAGCCGCTCCAGGTTCCGCTGGTGCTGCTCAGCGACCTGGAACATCGCCTGCCGGCACTCGGGCTCCTGGGTCTCATTGGCGTAGCGGAACGCCTTCTTGGCGGCCAGCAGCTCCCACGACATCATGTCGTGCAGGTAGGCAAGGTCCTTTTCGGTAAGCGGTGTCATCGTTCCTGTCTGAAACTGCACTCGGGCCATCCTCCTCTCGGCAAGACACACACTTTATGCTCTCCGGAAGCCGGGAGCCGCATGCCGTGGCGGAGGCGACCTGCCGTGTGAAGTGCTGGCTAGATGTTCAGATAATGGATGCCCAGCCAGCCGAGCCCCAGGAGGATGATCAGGGCGAGCAGCTCGACGCCGGCCCGCTCACCCAGCTCCAGCCGGTCCCGGGCGCGATCGCGGCCCCGCAGGACGGCCAGGGTCGGTCCGATGGTCAGCACGCTCAGCATGTAGGTCACCGAGACGGGCCAGTCCAGCAGCAGCGCCCCGAGCGCGCCGATGCCGACCGAGCCCAGGAAGCTCCAGAAGACGATCACCAGGGTTTCCTGCAGTATGGGGTTCATCATCAGGCCTCCAGGTTCACGCCCAGCCGGCGCAGGGCCGATTCGCCGGCCGGGGTGAGTAGCAGTTGGTCCCCGGCGCGCGCCAGCCACCCGGCTTCCAGCAGGTGGCGCCGCAGGAGGAAGCCCAGGTGGGCCCCGATGTGGCGGCCGCAGAGGGCCACGGGCCTGCGGGAGCCCGCCATCAGCGGCCTGAGGTCCAGGCCGAGCGCGGCGAATCCGGACCAGCCCAGGGGTGTGACCCCGGGGGCGGGCTCCACCGCCACCCACCCCAGTTCCACGAGCCGGTCGGCCAGGCGCTCGGCCAGGCGCCCGCCCAGATGGTCATAGCACAGGGCCACCAGGGGCCGCTCGTTCACGTGCGCTCACCTCACCCCTAGTGTGACCCGAACCGCGGCTGCTGTGTGCCCCTGTCGCCGCTACCTGCCCATGGGCAGCGTCGGCTGGGCGGCCCGGTCGCTGGTGAGCACCACCAGGAGGTTCGAGACCAGGTCGGCCTTGCGCTCGGGGCTCAGCTCCACCTTCTGCTGCTGGTCCAGCATGTCGAGGGCCATCTCCACCATGGAGACCGCGCCCTCCACGATCTTCTGCCGCGCCGCGATGATGGCCGCCGCCTGCTGGCGCTGCAGCATCGCCCCGGCGATCTCGGGGCTGTACGCCAGGTGTGAGATGCGGGCCTCGATCACCTCGATTCCCGCCATCTCCAGCCGCTCCTGCAGCTCCCGCTGGAGGGCCCGGGCCACCTCCTCGGCGGAGCCCCGCAGCGAGGGCTCGCCCTCGTTCAGGCCGTCGTCGTACGGATACTGGCTCGCCAGGTGGCGGATGGCGGTCTCGGACTGCACCCCCACGAAGGCGTTGTAGTCCTCCACGCTGAAGACCGCCCGGGCGGTGTCCACCACCCGCCAGACCACCACCGCGGCGATCTCGATGGGGTTGCCGTTGGCGTCGTTGACCTTCAGCTGCGGCGAGGTGAAGTTGTGCACCCGCAGGCTGATCTTCCGCTTGGTCGTCAGCGGGTTGACGAAGTACCAGCCGTCGGTCTTCACCGAGCCCAGGTACCGGCCGAAGAGGACCACGACCTCCGCCTGGTTGGGCTGCACGACGAAGAGGCCGTTGAGCAGGACGATGGACGCGGCGAAGAGCAGCCCGCTGACCACCAGCAGCAGCGGCGACGGATCCTCCCACACGTCCATGGGCAGCCCCAGCACGAAGAGCCAGACGGAGACGGCCATCAGGGCGAGTGAGGTGAGGAGCCCCAGCCAGCCCGGCCACGTGCGCACGCTGCGCTCCGGTATTGCCGCCATGGGTTCACTTACGCGCTCGGTCATGCGAATCCCTCCTGCACATCAATCGTCGGCCGGGAGCCGCAGCCGTTCCCGATCCGGGATGCGCCCCGCACCGCTCCCTGCCGCGCGACACTCCCCTGCGCCCGCAGCCGGCGGCGCAGGCGGGCATGTACCTCGATTATTCTTCTCCACTGAATCTGCATTTCCCGTCGCCATACACAAAAGCGGGGCCGCCCCGGCAAATGCGCTCTGCCCCGGGACAGCCCCCGCTGGTTCCGACGAGCCTATTGCCCCGCTGCGATGCGCCGCAGGTGACGGGCGGGCGTGTGCAGCAGACCCCGGACCCGCAGCCCCTCGGCGATGCGGTGGATGGCGTACATGTAAGCCGCCGTCCGGCTGTAGGCGCCGTGGCGTTCGGCCGTGGCCACCACCTGCCGGAAAGACTCCACCATCTTCTGCTCCAGCCGGGCGTTTACCTCTTCCTCGGTCCAGTAGAGCTGGTTGCGGTTCTGCACCCACTCGAAGTAGGAGACGGTCACCCCGCCGGCGTTGGCCAGGATGTCGGGGATGACGAAGATGTTGCGCTGGGCGAGCACGAGGTCGCCGTCGGGTGTCGTCGGGCCGTTGGCCGCCTCGGCCACCACCCGCGCCCGGATGTGGCGGGCGACCTCGGCGTCGATCTGGTTCTCCAGCGCGGCCGGAATCAGGATATCGCAATCGGCGGTCAGGACGCCGGCCTGGTCGGTCTCCCGGCTGCCGGGGTACCCGACGACGCTGCCCGTCGCCTGCTTGTAGGCGATCAGGTCCGCCACCGGGACGCCGGCCGGGCAGAGGATGCCGCCCCGGCTGTCGCTGACGGCCACCACCACCGCCCCGTACTCCTCCAGGAGCAGGCCGGCGAACTGGCCGGCGTTGCCGAAGCCCTGGATGGCGACCCGGGCGCCCTTCAGCGGCAGGCCCAGGTAGTTCATCGCCTCGCGGACGGCGATGACGGTGCCGCGCCCCGTGGCCTCGTTACGGCCCAGCGAGCCGCCCAGGGCCAGGGGCTTGCCGGTGAACACGGCGGGACAGCTGCAGCCCACGATCTTCTCGTACTCGTCGACCATCCAGGCCATGATCTGCGCGTTGGTGTTCACGTCCGGGGCAGGGATGTCCTTGTCGGGTCCGATGAAGGGCCAGATCTCCCGCACGTAGCCCCGGGCGAGGCGCTCGAGCTCGCCTCGGCTCAGTCTGCGCGGGTCGACGATCACGCCGCCCTTGCCGCCGCCGTAAGGCAGACCCACCACCGACGTCTTGAAGGTCATCCACATGGAGAGGGCCTTCACCTCGTCGGCCGTGACGGCAGGGTGGAACCGGATGCCGCCCTTCGCGGGCCCAAGGGTAGTGAGGTGCTGGCTGCGATAGCCGGTGAACACCCGGAGGGTGCCATCGTCCATGCGCACCGGGATCTGCACCTCGACGAAATGGGCCGGCGCCTTGAGGAGGTCATACAGCTCCTCGCTCTCACCCAACGCCACCACCGCGTTCCGGACCTGCTGCTGAGCAATCAGAAACGGATTCTGTGCGCCGCCCATCTCTTTTCCCCCCATTCGTGACTGCGCTCACTTTACGCCTTTAGTGTGTTAGTATAAGTGACACCGCCGCCGAATGCAAAGCATAAAACCGAATCAAACCGATACGCACGTTGAATAAGAACGAAGGCCCGACGCGGCCTTGCCACCGCCTAGGCGCGGCGGCGCGGAATGGTCAGCGACTGCCAGCCCGTTCCGCGCAGGAGCTTGGCAATATAGACAATCTGGCCGATGTGGTAGCTGTAGTGGTACATCTGGCGCTCAATGGCCTGGATGACGCTGTGAGGCTGTTCCCGGATGAAGACCGTGCGCAGCAGGTCCTCCTCCGTCAGCGCGTCCAAGGTCTCCTGAAACCGCGCCCACCCCTGATTCCAGATTTCCATCAGGTCCGCCCGGGTGAGAGCCTCCGGTTCGAACTCGGCGTCCCGGTTCCGGTCGGGCTTCTCGCCGTCGGTGGTGAAGATGTCGGTCCAGCGGGAGCGCATGTTGCCGCTCAGGTGTTTGACGAGCACCGCGATGGAGTTGGCCTCCTCGTGGGGCGACCAGTGCAGCTCCTCGTCGGACACCTGCGCCATCGCCCTTTCGGCCACCTGCTTCATCTCCGCGAACCGCTGCCGTACCGCCCTCAGATACTCCCCACCCACGTCGCGCATACCACTGCCCCTCCCTGCGCAACTTTTTCGTTCATCATATCACGGATGTGCGCGTCCGCGATATATAACCGAGGCCAGCCCCCGGTGCAGGAGGCTGGCCCACATTTTATGTGCGGAGCGCGCTCGATAACCAGGCCCCGGAGGCGACCCCCGCCGCTGCCGCCACGGGTGCGGCGACGAAGAGCCTGCCCGGGGTGGCCAGTACGGGGCTAGCGAATCTCGGTCTGCACCGGGCCGAACGCACCGGCGAGCGCCTGAACCTCGCCGTGGAGGGCGTCGAGGAGCGCGTAGGCCTCGGCCGCCTTGCCGTCCGCAAACAGCCGGTACGTCTCCCGCACCCGCGCCTCCATCCCCTCCGGCCTGCGCTCCAGCTCCCGCACCCGGCGGAGGGCGCCCTTCTCGTTCATCAGGTAGCGGTTGTTGAGGGCGTACAGGACCTGGACCCAGGCGCAGACGGTCCGGAAGAGGGATCCCTCGGCGTAGTGGAAGTCGCCCTTGTGTGCGGCCTTGCGGCCGCACAGGAGGGAAAACCAGGCCTCCCAGAGGAACCGCAGGACCGTTGCCTCCCGCATGCGGGGCGGGTATGGGCCCTCGGAGTAGAGCAGGGCCTTCAGCCGGTCCAGGGGGGCCGCGGCGGACTGCCAGAGCGGCCGGCAGTAGTGCGTCTCGGCGGCGTAGATGGTGTTGACGAACCCGAAGGGGTGGCCCGGCTGGTAGTCGATCGTCACCTGCCCGGCCAGGCAGTCGCGCAGGGTCCGCTCCACCTTGCCGATCTCCCGGAGCAGGATGTCGACGGGGACGCCGCCCACCGTGATCCAGGCCCCGCCGTTGATCCAGGGCCCCCACGCACCCGGCGGGTGGAGCAGGCCGGTGCGGTGGTCGTCGTCCAGCGCCGTCAGCGCCTCGTCCAGCGCTGCAGGATCGAGGTCATCAGCGTCGTAGTAGATGCCGAAATCGTAGTCGGAGTGAAGGTCCGCCTCGCCCCGGCTCTGGGAGCCGCCGAGGGCGATCGCCCGGACGCCTCCCACGGCCGACAGGGCTTCAATGACTCTGGTCTGTGGCACGACGTTCCCTCCTTCCTCGTTCTCCCGATCTTCTTCGGGCGGGTTTCCGTCATGACCTGCCTGACGCACAGCCGTGAGCCCCCGGGTGACGACTGGCATCACTTGCCTATCGTGAGGGAGTGAGACCCCTGTGACGGCCGAGATGCGGTTCTGCGTTCTGCTGGCGGCGCTCTCCGCGCCCTTCTGGCTGGCCGGCACCTTCGTGGGCGACATCCCGGGGATGCCCATGAACCTCCCTGTCAGCTCGTTCATGATCTTCGCCACGCTGGGCGCCGCGGTCATCCTGGTGTACCGCGAGGAGGGAGCCGGCAGCGTGCGACGGCTGCTGCTGAGGTCCGTCGATCCGCGCACCATCCGGCCCCCGGCCTGGTATGCGCCCGCGCTCCTCCTCATGCCGGCCGTTCTGCTGCTGTCGTACGCCGTCGCCCGTGCCACGGGCCAGCCCCTGCCGGCACCACAGGCGGCCGCGCCGGCGGTCCCCGTCCTGTTCCTGGTATACGTCCTCGCGGCAGCGTGCGAGGAGGTGGCCTGGATGGGATACCTCGCCCCGCGCATGCTCCCGCGGTGGGGCGTCCTGCGGACCGGCGTGCTGATGGGCACCCTGTGGGCCCTCTGGCACATCATCCCCTATCTGCAGATGGGGCGCACGTGGGAGTGGATCGGCTGGCAGGCGCTCTTCACCGTGGCCGCCCGGGTGCTGATCGTGTGGCTGTACGAGAGCGCCGGGCAGAGCGTATTCGCCGCCGTGCTCGTCCACGCGACGAGCAACCTGGGCGTGACGCTCTACCCGGTGAACGGGTCTCATTACGACCCGGCGGTGACCGGGTGCATCACCGCCGCCGTGGCGGTGTGCGCGCTGTGGCTGCGGCCGCCGAAGGAAAGGAGCCACTCCGTAACCGGTGTGGCTCACTTAGACTAGTCGTTGGAGCGCCCGAAGATGAAGTACGCGATGATCGCGATCGGCCCGAGGGCCAGTACCGCGAGAGCCCAGAGGCACCCGATGCTCTGGCCGTGCCGGTCGGTGGCGTCGGACCAGATCCACAGGAAGAGGACAATCGAGGCAATCCAGAGCAGCAGGACAAGGAACGCGCCCATCGCGCCACCCCCACCAGGTCTCGGCCCCCGAACCGGGCCGGCAGCAGTCTACATTCGCATATGCATCATGGTGGGCAAGTTGTGATGAATTGTCAATAGGTTCTCTTCACCCTGCGGCAGCCGCTGTCGTCCTCCGCCGACCGCGCCGGTCATTCGCACCGGCGCGGTCTTCTCATTCTTCAATGGAATCGTTTCTCCGCAAGACCCTCGTTTGCTCACTACATACTCGTATACTATACTTGTATTGCGGGGCGATGAGAGGGGGTAACCAGCCTGGCAGTCAAGCATGGAATCCTCGGCATTCTCGCCGGGCGACCGCGCCACGGCTACGAGCTGAAGACCCAGTTCGAGCGCCTCACGGGCGGGCTCTGGGAGCTGAACGTGGGGCAGATCTACTCCACCCTGGAACGGATGCTGAAGGACGGCCTGGTGGTGCTCGAGGAGTCCGAAGGGCAGGGCGAGGAGCGGAAGGTCTACCGCATCACGGAGGCTGGCCTGGAGGAGCTGGAGCGCTGGCTGGCCCGACCGCCCCTCAAGGCCCGCCCCATGCGGGACGAGATCTACGTGCGCCTGGGCCTGCTGGTCGATAAGGATCCCGCACGGGCACTGGAGCTGCTGGAGTCGCAGCGCCGGGTGTACCACCTCCAGATGGCGGAGCTCACCCGCGCCCGGATTCAGCTGGCGCGGGCGCAGGGCCCGGATCGCCTCCGGCAGGAGATGATGCTCGACGCGGCGCTCCTGCACGTCGAGGCAGACCTCAAGTGGCTGGATAACTGTGAAGCCCGGCTGCGGGCAAGGGGAGGCCAGGAATCGTGAGCAAGGAGATCATCCGCCTGGACCAGGTTGTGAAGGAGTTCCGGCGCGGCGCCGCCACCGTGCGGGCGGTTGACGGGGTGAGCCTCAGCATCTCGCCGGGCGAGTTCGTCGCCGTCATGGGCAAGTCCGGCTCCGGCAAGTCGACCCTGCTGCACCTGATGAGCGGCCTCCAGCAGGCGACCTCGGGCAAGGTGCACCTGCTGGGCCGCGACCTCACCGAGCTGCGCGACGACGAGCTGACCCTGCTGCGGCGCGAAAAGGTGGGCTTCGTCTTCCAGTTCTTCAACCTGCTGCCCACTCTGAGCGCCCTGGAGAACGTCGCGCTGCCCCTGCTGCTGGCGCGGGTGAGGCAGAAGGAGGCCGAAGCCAGGGCGATGGAGCTGCTCCGGACGGTGGGGATGGAGTCCCGGGCCGCGCACAAACCGGACGAGATGTCGGGCGGCCAGATGCAGCGGGTGGCCATCGCCCGGGCCCTGGTCACCAACCCGCCCCTGCTCTTCGCCGACGAGCCCACCGGCAACCTCGACTCGCAGTCCGGCGAGGAGGTGCTGCTGCTGCTCAAGGAGATGCAGTCAGAGCGGGGGCAGACCATCGTGATGGTCACCCACGACCCCAAGGCGGCGGCCTACGGGGACCGGCTCATCCGGATGCGGGACGGAAAGGTGATCGACGACCAGCAGACGGGGGGGACAGCCGGATGACGGCACAGTACCTGCGCATGGCCGCCCGGTACCTGTGGAGCCGGAAGGGCCGGTCCTTCATGACCCTCGCCGGGATCGCCCTGGGCGTGACGATGGTGGTGGCCGTCCTCCTCATCAACGGCGCGATCTTGGGCAGCTACGAAAACCTTCTTGCGGCGGCCGCGGGCCGGGCGGACCTGCAGGTCTCCGCGACCACGGGCTTCGGGTTCGACGAGGACCTGCTGGAGGTTGCCCGGCAGACCCCGGGCGTGGCCGTGGCGGCGCCGGTCATCGCCTCCGGCACCCAGGTCGTATCCGGCGACCGGCAGGCCGGGGCCACCTTCTACGGCATCGACCGGGACCTGGACCAGCAGATCCGCACCTACCGGATGACCGCGGGGCGGCTGCCGGAGGGCCCGGGCGAGGCCGCCGTCACCACCGATCTGGCCGCGAACCTCGCCCTCTCCGAGGGCGACGGCTTCAGCCTCCTGACCACCCGGGGGCTGCAGGCGTTCACGGTGGTGGGGATCTTCGACGCGCAAGGCACCGTGCGCGGGGCCCTGGGCCCCTTCGGCGTGATCACACTGGGGGCGGCGCAGGAGGCATTCGGCAAGGCCGGCAAGCTCGACGTGATCGACATCGTCGCGGCCGAGGGCGAGCCGACGGGCGCGCTGCAGGAGCGGCTGGCCGTTGCGCTGGACCCGCAGGTGCGGGTGACCACGCCCGTGGAGCGGTCCCGCGACATGCAGCGGCTGCTCGACTCCGTCGTCTTCCTGCTCACCATGGCGGGCTCGATCTCGCTCTTCGCCGGCACGTTCATCATCTACACCAACGTCTCGATGAGCGTGGCGGAGCGGCGGCGCGAACTCTCGATCCTGCGTGCGCTGGGCCTCAGGCGGGGCGAGGTGATCGCCTCGGTGCTGACCGAGGCGGCGCTGCTCGGCTTCCTCGGCGCCTTGCTGGGCCTGGCCTACGGCTACGGCATGGCCCGGGTGATGGCTGACCAGGCGACGCAGCAGTTCCTCGCGGGCTACGGGGTGCAGGCCGCCGCCGTCGCCATGGACCTCGGCACCGTGGCCGCCGCCCTCGCCGTGGGCGTCGGGGCGGCGCTGGCCGCAGCGTTCGGCCCCGCCCGGGAAACCGTGATGGTGAGTCCCGTGGAGGCGATGCGCCCGGCGGAGAACCCCGGGGTCGACCCGGCGCGGCCCGGCTGGCGCCGGGGGGCAGCGGGCCTGGCCCTTCTGGCTGTGGGGTTCCTGACCGTCTGGCTCACCTGGCCCGAGAGCGAGATGCTCTCACCGCTGGTGCTGCGGCTCTGGGGGCTGATGCTGGTGGTGGCGCTGCTGGGCATGGTCCTCCTCCTGCCGGTGCTGCTGCCTCTGGCCAACCGGGCGCTGCTCAGGCCGCTGCTCACGGCTGCGCTGGGCGTAACGGGCCGCCTGGCCGCCGACAACCTGATCCGCATGCCCCGGCGCACCGCGGCCACCATCTCTGCGCTCATGGTCACCCTGACCTACATGGTCGCGATGGGAGGCGTGGAGGCCAGCCAGATGGCCACCTTCAACCAGTGGTTCGAGAAGAACATCGGCTGGGACATGAACGTCTCCAGTTCGTACGCCGGCATCGGCGCGCTGGTGGAGGTGGACGACGCCTTCGTGCAGCAGCTGGCCGAGGTGGAGGGCGTCCGGCTGGTCAGCCCGCAGAAGATGATGCGGGTGATCATCGGCGACGGCGACCAGGCCTTCCTTCAGGTCTTCGACCACTCCCTGCTCAGGCAGTACTCCGAAACCATGCTCGAGGAGGGCAGCTGGCCCGAGGTCGCGGACCTGATGGAGCAGGGCGGCCACGCGGTGATCTCCCCGGGCATCGCCGCCCGCCTTGGGGTGGGCGTGGGCGGCACCCTGCGCCTCCCCTCGCCCAGCGGTGAGGTCGCCTTCACGGTCGCAGGCATCATGACCGACATCACCCCCTACGGGGGCACGATCAACATCGACCGGCGGGACTACCTGCGGTACTGGAACGACAGCACCGCCTCAAACGTGGCGGTGCTGGTGGAGGAGGGCGTCAGCCCGGAAGAGGTGAAGCAGCGCATCCTGGACCGGTGGGGCGACACGATGCCCCTCAACATCCGGCTCAACCGGGATTTCTGGAACGAGCTGAAGGTCGCGTACGACAGCTTCTACGGGCTTACCGAGGCGCTGACCTGGGTCGCCGTGCTGGTCGCGGGCCTCGCCATCGCCAACACGCTGGTCACGGCTATTCTGGAGCGGAAGCGGGAGTTCGGCGTGCTGCGGGCCGTGGGCACCCGGCGTGGCGAGGTGGTCCAGGTGGTGCTGGGCGAGGCGTTCAGCATGGGCGTCGTCGGCGGGCTGATCGGCGCCGTGGCCGGGCTCGGGCTGCAGCGGGCGATGGTGGCCTCCAGCGAGCTGATCAACGGCGCCACCATGCACTGGGTGTTGGACTGGGGGTCGCTGGGCACCGCCGCCGTGGTCGCCCTGATCCTGGCACCCCTGTCGGGGCTCCTGCCCGCCCGCTGGGCCGCCCGCCTGGACGTAGTGGATGCGCTGCGGTATGAGTAGCCGGTAGGCGAGTCGGCACGCGAAAAACCGGGCGGGCCTCCGCGGGAGGTTCGCCCGGTTGTCATACACGTACGGATCGCACCGGCCGGCGCCGCAGCGCTGCTCAGGCGGTCAGGGCCGACTCGAGGATCGTCAGCACAGCTCCCTCGGCATCGAGTCGGGCCCGGACGCCCAGCGGCAGCGTGGCCCGGTGCGGCCCGTGCCCGCAGGGAAAGCCGTAGAGCACCGGGATCCCCAGCGGGGCGAGCAGGTCCTCAAGCACCTCGAAGAGCGTCAACGACGGGCGGTCCGGCGGGCCCTGCAGGCAGGTGGGGGAGTCGCCGAAGAGGATCCCCGCCGCCCGCTGCAGCTTCCCCGCCAGCAAGAGCTGCGTGAGCATCCGGTCGACCCGGTAGGGGGCCTCGTCCAGGTCCTCCAGCAGGACGATGCAGCCGGTGAAGTCCGGCTCCCAGCGCGTGCCCATCAGCGAGGCGATCAGGGTGAGGTTCCCCCCGGCCAGGCGCCCCTCGGCCACCCCGGGCCGAATGGTCAGGGGGCAGGGCGCCCCCTCCTCCCCGGGGTCCGGCCAGGGGATCTCCCCCAGGGGGCCGGGCTCCTGCAGCGCCCGCCGCAGGCCGGCGGCGTTGTACGCTTCCGCGCCGCCGAAGGCGGCCACCATCGGGCCGTGGAAGGTGACCAGCCCGGCCTCCCGCGCCATGGCCAGGTGGAAGACGGTGATGTCGGAGAACCCGCAGAAGAACTTGGGCTGCCTCCGAACCCGTTCCCAGTCGATCCCGTCCAGGATCCGCATCGCCCCGTAGCCGCCCCGGGCGCAGAGCACCGCCTCCACCGCGGGGTTCGCCCACACCCGGTTGAAGTCCTCGGCCCGCCGGTCGTCCGTCCCGGCCAGGTAGCCCCGCCGGGCCAGCACGGCGTCGCCCACGACCGTCCTGTACCCCCAGGCGTGCAGCCGCTTCAGCCCTGCCTCCAACTGCTCCGCCGGAACCGGCCCCGAGGGGGCAACGACGCCGATGGTGGCTCCGGGCCGCACGGGCCTGGGGCGGCGCACAGCTGCATCGGTCATCGGTCACTTCCTCCCCTTCCTTTGATGTTCGCCCATCGGGTGATCCTATGAATAAGGACGGCGTGCACCCCAGCGGGGAGCACGCCGTCTCAGGCATTGTGCGGAGAGCTTGTCCTCAGGACCCGGCTCGTGTCAGTCAGCGCTCGGCCTGGTCGGGTGAACGGTGCCCCGCGGGTGCTCCGGAGGGGCGTAGATCACGTATACCTTCAGGGGCGTGTTGCCCGTGTTGGTGATGTTGTGCCAGACGCCGGCGGGCACCATGACGGCGGAGTCGGCGTAGGCCATGCGCTCAAAGTCCAGCCGGTCGGGGCTGTTCCCCATCTGGACCAGGCCTTGCCCCTGCTCGATGCGGATGAACTGGTCGGTCTCCGGGTGAACCTCCAGGCCGATGTCCTCTCCCACCGGGATGCTCATCAGCGTCACCTGGAAGTGCTCCCCTGTCCACAGCGCGGTGCGGTAGTTGGTGTTCTGCATGGCCGCCCTGGCGATGTTGACGACATAGGGCCGGCCTCCGTAATCCATGGTGCCGCGCCGCCCGGACTCAGCGCGCCAGTGGCCGGCATACCGGCGGGGCACCGCTGGGATGCGCCAGGGGTAACCATACGCCGCCTTGTAGTACACACGCAAGCTCCTCTCACCGGTTTGCCGCTATTTTATGTTGACCGGTCCACCGGCGACTCTCGCCCTGCGACAGCCGACCGGGCTGGGCGGGCTGGAGCGTGCCGGGCAGTCCGCACCGGGCGTGCGTGCATCTATACCCCACACCTGCGCCGCGCGCCGTTGCCACACTTGTGGTACGCTTATCTTAACTTGCTGTAGTGAGGAGACTGGCTGCATGCTGACGGTGGGAGACATCCTCGGAGAGCAGGTGCAGCACCCGTTCGTCGGGCGGGAGGCGGATGCTGCACATCTGGGGCTTCTGCCGGCAGGTCCCGTCCTGCCGGGCTCACTGGCTCCGCCTCATCCCCGGGGACGGGCCGGGCGATCAGGTCTGGATCGAGCCGGAGGCGGGCCGCGGCGTAAAGCTCGCATACCAGCTGGACGAGCTGTCGCAGCGACTGTGGCCTCGGGTACTCGGGCAGCACCCGTCCCGATCCGTCTGTGCCACTGGCTGCCAGCGCCTGTCAGGCACCCCGCGTGCGCCAGCCGGCGTCAGCGTGATCGATCGCGAACTCGCCGTCCCTTTCGAAGAGGCCGCGGTGCACGTTCTCAATGAACCGCACCACGAGGTAGACCATCGCCAGGCTCCCGCAGAGGACGACCGGCAGGGCGCCCAGGAGCACCCCCAGGGGACCTTCCACCCGGGCGAGCAGCCGGCCGCCGAGCGGTCCCATCCCGGTGATCAGCTCAAAGACGACGGCTGCCCCCACCGCCTCCTTCCACCGCTCCAGAAGCACGGCGACGCTGTCCTGGACCGCCTCCGTGGCGGTGGCGTCCTCCTCCGCCACCAGAATTGGGTACGCGTAGAGTACGGCGCCCTCGCCGACCAGCATGATCGCCGCGGGCACCAGCGGCACCAGCCAGCTGGCGAGGACGACGCCGGCCAGGACGGTCGCCAGGGCGGCCGCCAGTGCGGCCACGCCCAGCGGCAGGAGGCTCAGCAGCCTCACCTTCAGCAGGCGGGCCCACTCCTGGCGGACGCCGCGCAGGAAGTCGGCGGCCGTCGGGCGCCTTCCGCCGCGGACGAGCGCGCGCAGCACCCCGATCAGCCCGGCGTGAGCCAGGAGGTACAGCAGCATCAGGGTCAGGAGCGTCAGCAGCCCCGCCGGCGACGTCAGGATCGCCATCCAGGCCAGCTGCGCCCTGTCGTACTGCTCGAACAGGACGGTGCGGAGCGGGTCCTGGATCCCGCCCGGGAACAGCCCCAGGGCCCGGCCCATGGCCGCCGCCAGAACCACCGGCCCGACGTCGACAGCCACGTGCGCGAGGACCAGGCTCCACCAGTACCGGCGCCATACCGCGAACGCTCGCTCGAGGAGCCTCACCGACCCTTCACCCCCGCTGGATACGACGTCCTCTATGAACCGTGACTCTGCATAATAACTTATTGTTCCACCTATATACTACCTTGTCATAACGCTTGCCGGACCGAAGGGCAGGAATCGCCGTCCTGCGGGCAGAATTGCCGTGCTCATCCCGCGGAGGGAGGCGTGAGGTGTGATGATCAGGGAGCGCGAGACGGCCGCGGTGCGGCGGAAGTTCGACCGCAACGCCCGCTGGTTTGATGCAGGAGGCGGAACCGCAGACGCCCCGTGGCGCGTGCGGTTGATCCGGGAAGCGAGGGGCCGGGTCCTGGAGATCGGCGTGGGAACGGGCAAGAACCTGCCGTTCTACGACCCGGCCGGCACGACCGAACTGGTCGGGATCGACCTCAGCCCGGGGATGCTGGCGCGGGCCCGGTTCAAGCCGTGCCGGGTGCCGGTGACGCTGCTGGAGATGGACGCGCAGCGCCTGGCGTTCCCCGACGCCTCTTTCGATACCGTCCTGGCCAGCTACGTGTTCTGCTCCATCCCGGACCCGATCGCGGCGCTCCGGGAGGCCGCCCGGGTCTGCCGGCCCGACGGGCGCATCCTGCTGCTGGAGCACATGCGCGTCGACCGACCGGTCATCGGCGCCCTGATGGACGCGGCGGCCCCGCTGGTCTCGGCGCTGGTCGGCTGCCGCATCAACCGCAGGACGGTGGAGAACGTCCGCCTGGCAGGCCTCACGGTCGAGCGGGTCGAGCCGCTGAAGGGAGACCTGGTGAAGCTGATCTACGCCCGCCCCTGACGGGCGGGCAAACATTTTCGTACAATCGAGACAGACCATTTGCTCCCCGAACGCTTGACCGACCCCCGGCTGAGCGCCGGGGGTCGGTCCGGAGGAACGCTAGTTGACAGGCAGGAATGCCATGCACTTACCGCTGAACTGCGGCAGGTCCCGAACGTGGGTCTCAGGTTCGTCCTGAGCCTTCTGGTCAATCGTGGTCGCCAGCGCGTCGGGCAGGGGGATGGCCACATACTCGGCTTCGTCGCACCGGCCGACCAGGAGGCGCCAGTTGACCACCATGAGGGGGCCTACGCCGCCCCGGCGCGGGACGCCATTCGGCCCGCTCCAGAACCTGCAGCAGCGGAGCCAGGTCACTATGATCACACTCTACTTACCCGTCAACCCGCTCCACCCTCGCCACGCACTCCACGTGCGCCGTGTGCGGGAACATGTCCACCGGCTGCACCTCCACGGTGCGATACCCCATCCCCGCCAGCCGGCCCAGGTCCCGGGCCAAGCTGGCCGGGTTGCAGGAGACGTAGACCACCCGCCGGGGCGCGACCGCGGCGATCGCCTCCAGCACAGGCTCGTCGCAGCCCTTCCTGGGCGGGTCCAGCACGATCACGTCCGCCCGGACCCCCTCCTCCGCCAGCCGCGGCATCTCCACCGCCGCGTCGCCGGCGATGAAGCGGGCGTTGTGCACCTCGTTCCGCCGGGCGTTCTCCCTGGCGTCGGCCACCGCCTCCTCCACCCACTCGATGCCGATCACCTCTCGGCACTGCCGGGCCAGGAAGAGCGAGATCGTGCCGATGCCGCAGTAGAGGTCCACCACGGTCTCACCGCCGGTGAGGCCGGCGTACTCCAGCGCCTTGCCGTAGAGCACCTCCGTCTGCGCCGGGTTCACCTGGAAGAAGGAGACCGGCGAGATGTTGAACTTCAGGTCGCCGATGTAGTCGGTGATGTGCCCCCGCCCCGCGAGCACGCGGCTCTCCCGGCCCAGCACCACGTTGGTGCGGGCCGGGTTGATGTTCTGCACCACGCTCACCAGCGCGGGGATGCGGGCCATCAGCTCCCGGGCGATCACCTCGCCATGGGGGAAGTCGGGGCCGTTGGTCACCAGCACCGCCATCGCCTCGCCCGTGCCGCGGCCGACCCGGGCGAGCACGTGGCGCAGCACGCCGGTGTGGGTGCGCTCGTCGTAGATGCGCACGCCGTACCGCCCGGCCAGCGCCTTCACCTCGGCCATGATCCGGTTGCCCAGGGGGTGCTGGATGTCGCACTGCTCGATGTCGACGATGCGGTGGGTGCCGGGGGCGAAGAAGCCCGCGATCACCCGGCCGGAGCGCCAGCCCACCGGAAACTGCGCCTTGTTCCGGTAGTGCCAGGGATCCTCCATGCCCAGGGTCGGGTGGACGGTCACGCCGCTGAGCTTGCCCAGCCGCTCAAGGGCGTCCACGACCTGCTGCCGCTTCAGCCGCAGCTGCGCCCCATAGGCGATGTGCTGCAGCTGGCAGCCGCCGCACTCCGCCACCACCGGACAGGGCGGCGCCACCCGGTCCGGCGAGGGCTCCTCCACCGCCACCAGCGCCGCCCGGGCGTAGTTCTTCTTCACTTCCGCCACGCGCGCCAGCAGGCGGTCGCCCGGGGCGCCGCCTGGCACGAATATGGTCAGTCCCTCGTAGCGGGCCACGCCCTCACCGCTGCTGCCGAGGCCGTGGACCGTCACCGAAATCTCCTGCCCGGGGCGAACCGGGCTCTGCGCCGTCTCTTGCCTGCTCATGGGGATCAGTGTACCACAGAGCGGGCGCCGGGTGCACTCGCCGCGCTCCCGGGCCAGCGGCGACGAGGGCGCGGCCTCAGGCCCGCGCATCTGCGCCGCCCGCCGACTCGGTCCGACCCGCCTTCTGCGCGGAGAGCCACTGCAGCGTTTCGCGGAAGGCAGCCGCCGTGTCGGTGGGCACGAGCCCCAGCTCCCGGCGGGCCTTCTCGTCGCTGACGATCCACGGTGCGGTCCAGCTGCGCACCTCGTGGGGGTGGACCGGCGAGCGCCGGCGGAAGGCGATCCGGGCGCCCAGCGTGGCCAGCCGCGCGGCGCCCACCAGCACCGAAACCGGCATGGCCCACCGGGGGCTGCGGCCGCCGCTCACCTGGGCCAGGAGGCCGAAGAGCTGCTCCTGCGTCAGGTTGGGGCCCACCAGGTGGTAGACCTCTCCGGACCGGCCGCGCTCCATGGCCGCGACCGTGCCGCGCACCACGTCCCGCACGAAGACCAGGTTGACCACCGCCTGGGCCGACCCCAGGTAGAAGGGAAGGCGGCCCTCCTTGACCATCCAGATCACGGTGTTGATCCCGTCCGGGTCCCCGGGGCCGAAGACGGCACTCGGGCGCACCACCACCACCTCCAGCCCGCGGTCCCGGTAGGAGAGCGCGAGCCGTTCCTGCTCCAGCTTGGTGATGCTGTACGCGTCCGGGAGGGGCGCAGGTTCGTCCTCCTCCGCGCGGGGCCGGTAGCGGCCGTTCTCGTCCGCCATGGCGGGGCCCCCGGCCGCGATCGAGGACATGTGGACCACCCGCTTCACGCCGGCCGCAGTGCAGGCGTCCAACAGGCGGCGGGTCCCCTCCACGTTGACCGCCCGCATGCGCTTGAGCGACCCCTGAAAGTTGATGCGCGAGGCCAAGTGGTAGACGCGCTCCACCCCCGAGACCGCCCGCTCCAGGGAGGCCGGGTCGCCGAGGTCGCCCGCCGCCACCTCCAGCTGCTGGCAGAGCGGGCCGAACACCGTCTCTGCCTTCTCCCGGGAGCGGACGAGAATCCGTACTTTCTGCCCCTGCGCAGCGAGATGTCGCACCAGTTGCTCGCCGATGAAGCCGGTGGCGCCGGTTACCAGGTCCACGGGCCACGCCTCCCTTCATGGTATGTCATAACAATTTGACGCCCCGGGTCACAGTTCCTACGGCCGGCCGCCCCTCATCCCGGTTCCTACGCCCCCGGCGCCCCTTGCTCCGGTTCCTGCGGCGGATGCCCGGTATGGCTCCGCGGACGGGGGGGCACCCTAACCCCCTGAGGTGAGCGTCCACGGTGCACAACATCGTGATGTTGACCTGGGAGTACCCGCCCCACCTGGTCGGCGGGCTCTCCAGGCATGTTCATGCCCTCTCAAAGGCGCTGGTCCTGCAGGGGCACCACGTCCACGTGATCACCCGGGCGGCCCAGGGTTACCCGGCAGAGGCGTTCGAGGACGGCGTGCACGTCATCCGGGTTCACCCGTACTTCCAGGAGCCCCCCGACTTCCGGCTCTGGGTGGCCCACCTGAACTTCGCCCTCCTGGAGGCGGGCGTGAACCTGATCCCGAAGCTGAGCGGCCCGGCGATCCTGCACGCCCACGACTGGCTGGTGGCCTTCGCCGCCCGGGGCCTCAAGCACCTCTTCCACCTGCCGACGGTGGCCACGATCCACGCCACCGAACACGGCCGGCACCGGGGCATATGGGACCAGGGGCAGCAATACATTAACGACATCGAATGGTGGCTGACCTACGAGGCGTGGCGGGTGATCGTCTGCAGCAGGGCCATGCGGGCGGAGGTGCAGGGCCTCTTCCACCTGAGCCAGGACAAGGTGTCGGTGATCCCCAACGGGGTCGATCTGACCGTCCCCAAGGGGTGGGAGAAGGTCTCCCGTGAGACCTACGCCGCGCCGGACGAGCGGCTGATCTTCCACATCGGCCGCATGGTGCCGGAGAAGGGGGCCGGCGTCCTGCTCGAGGCCATGCCGATCCTGCGCAAGCGGCACCCGGTGAAGCTGGTGGTCGGCGGCACGGGGCCCTACCTGGACGAGCTGAAGCGCCGGGCCCACGAGCTGGGCGTGGCTCAGCACTGCTACTTCGCCGGCTGGCTCCCCGACGCGACGGTCCACGCGCTCTACCGGTTCGCGGACGTCGCGGTGGTCCCCTCCACCTACGAGCCGTTCGGCATCGTCGCCCTGGAGGCGATGGGCCGCGGCACGCCCGTGGTGGTCTCGGACACAGGCGGCCTGGGCGAGACGGTGCAGCACGAGGTCAACGGCCTCAAGGCGCTGCCGGGCCACGTCCAGTCCCTGGCCGAGCAGATCGACCGCCTGCTGTCGGACCGGGACCTCGCGGCGCGGCTGGCCGCCGAAGGGCTCAGGCAGGTGCGGGAGCGGTACACCTGGGAGAAGGTGGCCGAGGCCACCGCCGAGGTGTACGACAGCGTGCTGGCCGCCTGGAGCCAGACCGACTGGGGCACGCAGAGCGCAGCCCTCTTGGCCCCGCCGACGGCCTCGGCCACTCCTCCGGATCGGTACACCATTTGAACGACCATTCGGCTGGAGGGCATGCGTCGGATGAAAGCGGTGATCATGGCGGGTGGCGAAGGCTCGCGGCTCCGGCCCCTCACCTGCGACCGGCCCAAACCCCTGGTTCCCGTCTGCAACCGTCCTGTCATGGCATACGTCCTCGACCTCCTGGCTGAGCACGGCTTCCAGGAGGTCTTTGTCACGCTGGGGTACATGCCCGGGGCGATTCAGGACCACTTCGGCGACACGTACCGCGGCATGCGGCTGCACCACGTGGTCGAGGAGAGCCCGTTGGGCACGGCCGGAAGCGTGGCCGCGCTCAAGGCCCATCTGGACGGAACGTTCCTGGTGATCTCAGGGGACTGCCTGACCGACCTGGACCTGTCGGAGGTGGTGGCGTTTCACCTCCGGACCGGGGCGGTGGCCACCCTGGCCATGACCCGGGTGGAGAATCCCCTGGAGTACGGCGTGATCATGACCGACAGGGAGGGGCGCATCCGCCGGTTCCTGGAGAAGCCCACCTGGAGCGAGGTCTTCAGCGACACGGTAAACACGGGAATCTACGTGCTGGAGCCTTCCGTGCTGGACGGGGTGCCGGCGGGCCGGATGTACGACTTCAGCCGCCACCTGTTCCCGGCGCTCCTGAGGAAGGGGGCTCCGCTCTATGCGGCGGTGGCGGAGGGCTACTGGTGCGACATCGGCGACCCGGCCGCCTACCTGCGGGCGAACCTGGACCTGCTCTCCGGCCGGCTGCGGTTCCGGCCCCCCGCCCGGCAGGTGGTGCCCGGGGTCTGGGTGGCCCGGGACCTGCCCCAGGGCGTCCTGATCGACGGTCCGGCGCTGATCGGGGAGGGCTGCCGCCTGGGCCCCGGGACCCGGCTGGAGGCGGGTGCGGTGCTCGGGCCGGGCACGGTGACCGGGGAGAACGCCGTACTCCGCCGCTCGGTCACCTGGGCGGGGGTCCGCCTGGGCGCGGAGGCGACGCTGGTGGGCGCGGTGCTCTGTGACGGCGTGTCGCTGGCGGACGGGGCCGGGGCGTTCGAGGGCGCCGTCGTGGGGTCCGGCTGCACGGTGGGCGCCGGGGCGGCCATCTCGCCGGGGGTGAGGCTCTGGCCCCGGACG
The DNA here is from genome assembly GCF_017874315.1 of Symbiobacterium terraclitae. Taxonomy (NCBI): domain Bacteria; kingdom Bacillati; phylum Bacillota; class Clostridia; order Eubacteriales; family Symbiobacteriaceae; genus Symbiobacterium; species Symbiobacterium terraclitae. Next base: position 25,887 of record NZ_JAGGLG010000024.1, read on the forward strand.
GAGGTGGCGCCGGGGGCCCGGGTGGACGTCACGCTGGTGCAGTCGCCCCGCTGGTCGGGACGAGTGCTGCGGCGGAACAGCATGACCGGACAGCTGGGCTCGGACCTCTTCCCGGAGAACGCCCTGCGCGTCGGGACAGCCTTCGCGTCGCTCCTGGGCGACCGGGGACCGCTGGTGGTGGCCGGCGATCCGGGCCAGCCTGCGGCGCTGCTGAAGCAGGCGCTGATCTGCGGGGCGCTCGCGGCGGGGTGCGACGTCCTGGACGCCGGCGCGACCGCCTCGCCGGTGACGGAGTACACCATCCGCCGGCTGGGCGCGGCGGGAGGCATGCACGTGCGGTGGGGGCGGTCCCAGGCCCGGGTGGTCTTTTACGACGGGTCGGGGCGGCCCGCGCCGCGGGACCTGGCGCGCAGCCTGGAGCAGGCCTGCGCCCGCCAGGACTTCCCGCGGGCGACCCACGAGACGGCGGGGCACGTGGAGGGCCTGCCGGACGCGGAGCTGCGCTACCTCGAGCACCTGGGCGACCAGGTGGACGGCGAGGCCCTGCGCTCCGCCCGCCCGGGCGTGGCGCTGGCGGCAGGGTGCTGGCCGGTGCTGCACCGGTGGCTGGAGCGGCTCGGCTGCCGGGTGCTGGAGACAGGTGGGCCGCCCGGGATCGAGGTAGATCGGGTGGGGGCCGACCCGCCGGCGGGCGCGCGGCTGCTCATCGGGGTGGAGATCGACCGGCTGGAAGCCACCTGGCAGCTGGCCGGGGCGGGTCCCGAGCAGATGCTGGCGCTGGACCTGTGGCTGCGGCTTCGCCACTCGGGCGGCGGGGCGGAACCCGTTCCGCTCCCGGTGACGGCGCCCCGGGCCCTGGAGGAGATGGTGCGCCGCTGGGACCGCGTGCCGGTGCGGGTGAGGCAGGAGGAGTGGCGGCCGCAGGACCCGCTGCTGGCCATCGGGCAGCTGCTCTGCTGGATGGCCGGGGAGCGGCTCACGCTGCGCGACGTGTTGGCACAGCTTCCCCGGGCCTCCACCGCAGTCCGGACGGTCGCCTGCCCCTGGGAGGCCCGGGGGCGGGTGCTGCGCCGCCTGCTGGAGGAGCAGCCGGAGGGCGCCGTGGAGCTGATCGACGGCCTGCGGATCCGCGAGCCGGAGGGCTGGGCCCTGCTGTTGCCCGACCCGGACGAGCCGCTCTGCCGGGTCTACGCCGAGGCCGACGACCCGGCGCAGGCAGAGCGGCTGGCGAAGCGGTACGAGGAACGCGTGCGGAGCCTGGTGTAGCAGTGCAGCGGGAGGGATCGGAGGAGTACTGTACCAGGGGCTTTGGGTACGGTCCGCCCCGGCGGGAGCCCGAGGGTGAATCGTGAAGGTTGGCTGCAGCGGGACCGGCCGGGGAGACGGGACGCAGCGTCAGGGATCTGGGCGGCTGACCGCGGCGGGGCAGGTCGGGGCGCGGCCGGGTGGGCTCACAGCCCGGTCATGGGGCATCCTATCAGGGCGAGATCCGGTTCGGGAGAGGGGCAGCCTGCAGATGACCGTAGACCTGGTGCAGCACAGCATCGCCGTGATCGCCCGCGGCCAGACCCCCACCGGCGCCTACCTGGCCTCGCCGAACTTCGCGCAGTACCGGTACGCCTGGCTGCGCGACGGCGCCTTCATCGCCTACGGCATGGACCGGGCGGGCCAGCACAGGAGCAGCCGGGCGTTCCACCGCTGGGTCGACCGAACCTTGCGCGGCGTCGCCTGCAAGGTGGAGGCCCTGGAGCAGAAGGCGGACCGCGGCGAGCCCATCGAGATGACGGAGTGGCTCCACTGCCGGTACACGCCGGAGGGGCAGGAGGGCGACGCCGGCTGGGGCGTCTTCCAGCTGGACGGGTACGGCACCTGGCTCTGGGCGCTGTGCGAGCACGTGCGCATGACCGGCGCCCGGGACCTGCTGGAGGAGGTGCGGCCGTCCGTGGAACTGGTGCGGCGCTACCTGACCCGCTTCTGGGACCGGCCCAACTTCGACTGCTGGGAGGAGCACGGCGAGCACGTCCACCCGGCGACGCTGGCCTGCATCTACGGCGGGCTGCGGGCCGTCGACGCCCTGGAGGGAAGTCAGGGGGCGGCGGAGGTGTGCGAGGCCATCCGATCCTACCTGCTCACCCACTTCGTGCACGGGGGACGGCTGACCAAGTTCGCCGATGGCCGCTCCATCGACGCCAACCTTCTCTGGGTGTCGGTTCCCTTCGGGCTGCTCTCCCCGTCCGACCCGCTGATGGAGGCGACGGTGGCCGAGTTGGAGCGCCGGTGCGTCACCGGGGGTGTCCACCGGTACCCGGAGGACACCTACTACGGCGGCGGAGAGTGGCTCATCCTCTCCGCCTGGCTGGGCTGGTACTACGTGCGGGCCGGGAACCGGGCCAGGGCGCTGGAGCTGCTCGCCTGGGTGGAACGGCAGGCCGACGAGCGGGGCGACATGCCGGAGCAGGTGACCGACCGGGCCAACGTGCCCGAGATGGTCCAGCCGTGGGTGAACCGTTGGGGGCCGGTGGCCAAACCGCTGCTCTGGTCGCATGCGATGTACCTGATCTTGCGGGCGGAGCTGGGCCTGCTCGAGCAGCAGTTCTCAGGGCCTGAGCCAGGATGGTGAAGGGCCCGACCGATGCCCATCGGCGCGTTAGTTGCAACGTGAAGGGTAACGTTGTGAGCCACTCCGGATTTGGGCGTGGCTCACCGCGTTACCGTTGCGGTCGGGCGAGCCGGCACACCACCGCCTCGATGCGGCAGTTCATGCTGGTCAGAGGGGTGTTCTGGGAGCCTACGCCTCGGGGACAGGATGGTGAAGGGCCCAACCGACTCCCATCTGTGCGGTAGTTGAGACGTGGAGGGTAACGTTATGAGCCACGCCTGGCTTGGGCGTGGCTCATAGCGTTACCGTTGCGGTCGGGCGAAGGGCTACAGGGGCATGGGCGGCCTGGGCCCACCTGACAGGACCTCGAACAGGCCGCCCGCCCTCCTGCGGCGATATTCGAAACGTAAAGTGAAAGCGTATGAGCCACTCCGACTTCCAGCGTGGCTCATACGCTTTCGGTTCCGGCCGGGCCAACGGCTATGCGGGTACCTCGGTACGCTGTGTCGGGTGGTACTGGGACGGCCTGGGCCCACCTGACAGGACCTCGGACAGGCCGCCCGCCCTCCTGCGGCGATACTCGAAACGTAAAGTGAAAGCGTATGAGCCACTCCAACTTCCAGCGTGGCTCAAACGCTTTCAGTTCCGGTCGGGCGAAGGGCTACACGGGCACCTCGGTACGCGGTTTACTGGGCAAGCGGCCGCCCACGCGCCCAGAACCCGCAGGCAGCGCAGGTACGGCCTCCCTCCCTTCGATCACGCTCAGGCGTAGATGGCGTAATCCAGGTGCGGGAAGAGGTTGTCCGCTTGCTCCACCTGCGCCAGCCACTCCGGGTCGGGGAGCCTGCCGGCCTCCAGGGTCTCCCGGATTCGGCTGAAACGCCCGATGTGGCTCTGGAACCGCCTGCGGGCGTACCCGGTGGCCGTGTCAGCCCGCAGGATGAAGGGCCAGTCGCTGGCCTGGGCGAGGAGCACCTCCCGGGCGGCCTGGTTGAGCGCCCTCCGCACCGCGGGCGGCGGGTTGCGGTACTTCCGGGCCAGCTGGATCATCTGCCTGCCCGTGCCGTGGATGTGGCGGTACATCCAGTGGTTGGAGCCGTCGCACCAGAACTCGGCGTACCCCTGGTACCCCCAGGAGGAGTAGACGGGCTCGAGCACCCCCTGCCCGTCCGGAAACCGGTCCAGGTACTCCCCCGGCGAGATGAACCGCACTGCCGCCTGGCCGGCCGCATGCCGGGCGACCTGCTCGATCCAGTAGGGGCCCTCGTGCCACCAGTGGCCGAAGAGCTCGGCATCGTACGGTGCGACCAGCAGCGGCGGCGGCGCGCCGGGCAGCATGCCGCGGGCGACGGCAATCTGCCGGCTCCGCTCGTGGACGAAATGGGCCGCGTGCCGGATCGCCGTCTGCTCGGCGGCCCACCGGTCGTAGAGTTCCTTGTAGTCGGTCGGACCCGTCACCCGGTGGTACTTGAAGCCGGTGAAGGTGCGGATGCCCTGCGGCCCGGCCAGCCGGCCCAGGTGCTCCGGATCCCGGTCCCAGCCGATGTCCCGGTAGAAGTCCCGGTAAGCCGGGTCGCCGGGGTAGCCTTCCTTGGCGCTCCAGACCTGCTTGGAGGAGAGCTGGTCCCGCCCGAAGACGGCGACGCCGCCGGGGGTCCAGCCGTGGCAGAGCGTCCCGTAGGGCGCGGCAGGGCGCGCGTGGAAGAGGCCGTGGCTCTCCACGAAGCAGTACTGGACCCCGACCTCCTTCAGGTACCGGTCCACGCCGGGGTAATAGCCGCACTCGGGCAGCCAGAATCCCCGGGGGGAGTGGCCGAACCGGCGCCGGAATTCGTCGGCCGCGACGTGAATCTGGGCACGAACCAGCTCCGGCTGGTGCTGCAGAAGCGGCAGGAAGCCGTGGGTGGCGGCGCACGTGATCAGCTCCACGTAGCCGGCCTGCTCCAGGCGGCGGAACGCTGTGAGGATGTCCCGGCCGTACCGGTGGACGTACAGGTGGTGCAGCCAGCCCATCAGGTGCTGGTAGTAGCGGGCCACGTTGTGCTCGACCCAGCCCTCGGTGAGGCGGACCTCCCGCTCGGCCAGCTCGACAGCGGCCTCCAGGTGCTGCTCGTACCGGTCCCTGAGCAGCGGGTCGTCCAGCATGGCCATCAGCGTGGGGCTGAAGGAGAGGGTGAGGCGGAAGGGGATCCGGTCCGCCTCCAGCTTCTCCAGCGTCTCGAGGAGGGGCAGGTAGCATTCGGTGATCGCTTCAAAGAGCCACCGCTCCTCCAGGTAGTCCTCCCGGTCCGGGTGGCGTACGAAGGGCAGGTGGGCATGGAGAACCAGCGCGACGTAACCCAGTGTCATGTGACTCCTTACCTCTGTCAGAATGTCGGCCACGGCGCCGGGCTGCCGCCAGAGCAGGGCCGGCGCACGTAACTCCTACCTCCGTTGAATGCTGCCGGCCACGGCGCCGGGCCGGTCGCCGCCGAGGTACCGGTAGAGCATCTCCGGCGTCCGGGCCCCCGGCGTGTCGTACGGCATGGCGATGGGGTTGCTCCGGCAGATCCGCCAGCTGCGGCCGTCCGGCGCCAGGCGTTCGTAGGTGAAGGTGTAGTGGCGTCCCGGCTCCAGCCCGTCGTGCAGGAACCAGTGGTCATCGTGCTCGTGCAGCCGGATGGTGCGCACCAGCCGGCCGCCCTCCCAGACCCGCAGAACCGGTACGGTCGCCGCATACCCTTCCTCCCCCAGGCGGCGCCGCAGCTGCTGCTCAGCACCACCGCTGCGCTCCCAGTAGACGTATGCCGACCGGGGGGTCCGGATCAGGGCGACGACCGCGTCCTCGCCATACGCGGACGGAAAGGGGATCTCCTCGGTGAGCGCCCGCCACCTGTCGGCCTCCGGCGTCTGCACGGGGTCCGGATCCAGGGGGCCGCTGACCTCCATGGGCGGCACCAGCGTGGAGGGGTGCGCACCGAGGCGGGGGTACTTCCGTCGGTCGGAGCGGACGGACCGCGGCCGGGTCCGGGGGCGGGCGCTGTACGCGAGGTACAGACCGAGCGCGACGCAGCCGAGCCCGATCACGCCCAGTATCGCCATTTCCTCCATGTCAGCAGACCTCCGATCCGGGGAATGATCAACAGCACCAGTTTCCGCTCAGCCGCCCGCGGTTATTCTGCCTGATGACGGTCTCCTGCATCGTATCCGGGAGGCGGGCTTTGCTCACGCTACTCTCCGGGAAGGAGTGCATGCCTTGGCTAGACCGCTGGTAATCGGAAACGGCCGGCTCCTGGTCTGCTACGACGACCGGCTGACGATGCGCGACCTCTACTATCCCCACGTGGGCCAGGTGAACCACATCGTGGGCCGGCGCAACCGGGTGGGCATCTGGGTGGACGGTACCCTGGCGTGGGTGGGCGACGACTGCTGGGAGACCCAGATGCGCTACCGGAACAGCTCCATGGTCGCCGAAACCCACGCGGTCAACGTCCGCCTGGGCCTGGAGCTCTGGATCCGGACTGCCGTGCACCCGCTGGAGGACATCCTGATCCAGCACCTGCGGCTGCGCAACCGGCGGGACGAACCCCGTCAGGCCCGGGTGTTCATCACCCACGACCTGGACCTGGAGGGCCACAACATCGGCGACACGGCCATGTGGGACCCGACGCACGGCGTGATGATCCACTACAAACGCAACTGCTGGGTGCTGATCGGGGCGCAGGGGCCCGAGGGCGGGATCTCCCAGTACGCCACCGGCCGGAAGCGTTTCCACGGGGCGGAGGGCACCTGGCGGGACGCGGAGGACGGCGTGCTCGAGGGAGGCTCCATCACGCAGGGGTCAGTGGACTCCACCGTCGGGCTGGAGGCCGCGCTGGAGCCCGGCGACACCGCGGACCTCTACACCTGGTTGGTCTGCGGGAAGGACCGGACCGGGGTCCTCAGGGGGCACGGCCTGGTGCTGGAGACGGGGCCGGAGGAGTTGCTCAGCCAGACCGAGCGCTATTGGTGGTCCTGGGCCCGGTCGGGCCGGGGCGACCTCGGCGTGCTGCCGGAGGAGCTGCGGGAGGCCTACTACCGGAGCCTCCTGATCATCCGGACGCAGGCCGATGACAGCGGCGCCCTGATCGCCGCCAGCGACAGCGACATCCTGGAGTCGAACCGGGACCACTACGGCTACATGTGGCCCCGTGACGGGGCCTTCATCGCAGCGGCCCTGGACCGGGCCGGGCACCGGGGCTTCGCCCGCCGGTTCTACCGCTTCTGCCGGTCGGCCCTCTCCGAGGAGGGCTTCTTCTGGCACAAGTACAACCCCGACGGGTCGGTCGGGTCGTCGTGGCACCCGTGGGTGGGGTCCAAGGGCGTCCAGCTGCCGATCCAGGAGGATGAGACGGCGCTGGTCCTCTGGGCGCTGGGCAACCACTGCCTCCTCAACCGGGACCAGGAGTTCGCCGGCCAGGTCTTCGCGGACCTGACCCGCCCCGCCGCGGACTTCCTCGTCCGCTACCGGGACCCGGAGACCGGGCTGCCGGAGGAGAGCTACGACCTGTGGGAGGAGCGGCGCGGGGTCTTCACCTTCACGACGGCGGCCGTCATCGCCGGCCTGAAGGCTGCCGCCGGCATGGCCCGGATGCTGGGCGACTACCGCCGGGCCCAGGAGTACACCGACGCGGCGGAACAGACCCAGGGCGCCATGCTGAAGCACCTCTGGTCGGACGAGCAGATGTGCTTCCTGCGCGGTGTCTACCGGACCCCGGACGGCCGCCTCGTGCCCGACCCGACGCTGGACTCCAGCGTGATGGGCGTGTTCCTCCTGGGGGTGCTGCCGGCGTGGGACCCGCGGGTGACCACCACCGCGCAGAAACTGGAGGCCGGACTCTGGGCCAACACCAAGGTCGGCGGGATGGCCCGGTACTACGACGACTACTACTTCCGGGTGTGCGCTGACCCGGCGGTGGCACCTGGTAACCCGTGGATCATCTGCACGCTCTGGCTGGCCAAGTGGCACATCGCCCGAGCCCGGACGAAGCGGGATCTGCAGCCCGGGCTGGAGCTGATCCGCTGGACGCTGCGGCACGCCATGCCCACCGGGGGCCTGCCGGAGCAGGTGGACCCGTTCACGGGCAGGCCGCTCTCGGTGGCGCCGCTCACCTGGAGCCACGCCACGCTGATCGACGTCCTGCTGGACCTGGCGGAGAAGCTGCATGCGCTGCCGGACTAGCGGCTGGATCCGACGGAAAGCACCACGCGCTGCCCGATGCGCTCCCGGCTCTGACGCGAACCGTCACGTCCAGCAGGACTGGACCACTGGGCAGACTACCCCTTGAGGAGGCGATCCGACGTGCAGAGATGGGAGGGTCTCGGTTACGATCCCGGGCCGGTCGGCGAGAGCCACACGCGCGTGGGCCCGCCCACCCGGGAGACCGCCGCTGCGCCGGCCGGTGCGCACACCGCCCCGGCGCGGCAGGCGTCCTGGCCGGGCACGCGCACCGCTGCCCCGCCCCACAGGGAAGAGAATCCCTGAGCCTAAGAAAGGTACAGACACCCCCCGCCGCAGCCCTTTCGGCGAGGGGTGTCGTCGTCTCTGTCGCCGGATCTACTGCTGGCCGGCCTGCTCCTCCAGGGCCTGCGTGACCAGCTTCAGCGCCAGCTGCGGGTTGGCACGCCCGCGGGTGGCCTTCATCAACTGGCCCACGAACCACTGGGCGGCCGACTGCTTGCCGGACTTCCAGTCCTCGAAGACCTTCGGGTTGGCGGCGACGACCTCCCGGGCGATCTTCAGCAGCTCGCCCTCGTCGGCCACCTGGGTCAGACCCTCTTCCTTGACGATGGTCTCGGCGTCCTTGCCGGACTCCACCATCTTCTCGAAGACGGTCTTGGCGATCTTGCCGGTGATGGTGCCCTTCTCGATCAGCTTCAGCATCCCCGCCAGCTGCTCGGGGGTGACGGGGATCTGATCGGGCCCGAGCCCCTTCTCGTTCATCACGCGGTTGAGCTCGTTGATCTGCCAGTTGGCCACGGTCTTGGCGCTCTCCCGCCCGGCCAGCTCCACCGCCCGGAGGAACCAGTCGGCGTACTCCTTCTCCGCCACGATGATGGAGGCGTCGTAGGCGGAGAGGCCGTAGTCGCTCATCAGCCGGGCCATGATGGCGTCGGGCAGCTCGGGCAGCGAGGCCCGCACCCGCTCCACGTCCTCGTCGGTGAGCACCACCGGCGGCAGGTCGGGCTCGGGGAAGTAGCGGTAGTCCTCGGCGTCCTCCTTGGAGCGCAGCAGGACGGAGATGCCCTGAGCGTCGCGCCAGGAGCGGGTCTCCTGCTCGACGGCGCCGCCCTCCTCCAGGATGGAGATGTGCCGCTTCTGCTCGTACTCGATGCCCCGCACCACGGCGGAGAAGGAGTTGACGTTCTTCAGCTCCGAGCGCACGCCGAACTCGGCGGAACCCGCGGGCCGCACCGAGACGTTGACGTCGCAGCGCATCGAGCCCTCCTCCATCTTCACGTCGCTGACGCCGCAGTACTTGAGGATGGAGCGCAGCTTATTCAGGAAGAGGTCGGCCTCCTCGGACGAGCGGATGTCGGGCTCGGTGACGATCTCGATCAGCGGCACGCCGGCCCGGTTGAAGTCCACCAGCGAGGTGTCGGCCGCGGCCACGTCGTCGCCGGCGTGGACCAGCTTGCCCGCGTCGTTCTCCAGGTGGATCCGCTTGATGCGGATGCGCCGGCTGGTGCCGTCCTTCCGGGTGATGTCCACGTACCCGTCGTAGCAGAGCGGCAGGTCGTACTGGCTGATCTGGTAGCCCGACGGGTTGTCCGGGTAGAAGTAGTTCTTCCGGTCGAACTTGGAATAGCGCTGGATCTTGCAGTTGAGGGCCAGGCCCGCCTTCACGGCGTACTCCAGCGCCTGGGCGTTCAGCACGGGAAGCGACCCGGGCAGCGCCAGGCAGACCGGGCAGACGTTGGTGTTGGGCTCGGCGCCGAACTCGTTCTTGCAGGAGCACCAGACCTTGGTCTCGGTGGAGAGCTCCACGTGGACTTCAAGGCCGATGACGGTTTCCCACTTGGCGGTCACTGCTGCCGCCCCCCCTTCAGGTCCACATCCGGACGGGCCTCGTGGTGCTTCGTCACCTTCTGGTACGCCCAGGCCAGCTGCAGGAGCTGGGTGTCGGCGAAGTGCTGGCCGATGAGCTGCAGCCCGACCGGCAGGCCGTCGGCAAAGCCGCAGGGCACCGAGATCGCGGGCAGGCCGGCCAGGTTGACGGGGATGGTGCAGATGTCGGCCAGGTACATGGAGAGCGGATCGTCCAGCTTCTCGCCCAGCCGCCAGGCGGTGGTGGGCACCGTCGGTGTGACCAGCGCATCGAACCGCCCGAAGGCCCGCTCGAAGTCGCGGATCACGAGGGTACGCACCTGCTGCGCCTTCTTGTAGTAGGCGTCGTAGTAGCCGCTGGAGAGGGCGTAGGTCCCGATCATGATGCGGCGCTTGACCTCGGGGCCGAAGCCCTCGGCGCGGGTCCTGCCGTACATCTCCAGGAGACCGCTGGCCCCCGCAGCGCGGTAGCCGTAGCGCACGCCGTCGAAGCGGGCCAGGTTGGCCGAGGCCTCGGCTGGGGCGATGATGTAGTAGGCCGACAGGGCGTGCTCGGTGCTGGGCAGCGAGCACTCCTCCACGCTGGCGCCGAGCTCCTCCAGCTGCTTGATGGCCTCCTCGACCCGGGCCCGGACGCCGGCCTCGATGCCGGATCCGAAGTACTCCCGGGGAACGCCCAGCCGGACGCCCTTGAGGGACGGCTCGCCGCCGAACTTGACCTCAGGCGGGGTGCGGCCCGCGTTGGTCGCGTCGCGCCGGTCCGGGCCGGCGATGACCTCGAAGAGCCGGGCCACGTCCTCCACGTCGTGCCCGAAGGGACCGATCTGGTCCAGGGAGGAGGCGAAGGCCACCAGGCCGTAACGGCTGACGTAGCCGTAGGTGGGCTTCAGCCCCACCACGCCGGTCAGCGCCGCCGGCTGCCGGATGGAGCCGCCGGTGTCGGAGCCGAGGGACAGGGGGACCTCCTCGGCGGCCACAGCCGCGGCCGAACCAGAGGAGGAGCCGCCGGGGATGCGCTCCAGGTCCCACGGGTTCCGGGTGACGCCGAAGGCGGAGGTCTCGCCCGAGGAGCCCATGGCGAACTCGTCCATGTTGGTCTTGCCGATGATGATCGCGCCCGAGGCGCGCAGCCGCTCCACCACGGTCGCGTCGTAGGGCGGCACGTAGCCCTTCAGGATGCGGGAGGCGCAGGTGGTCTCGATGCCGCACGTGCAGATGTTGTCCTTGACGGCGACGGGGACGCCGGCCAGCGGCCCGAACTCCCTGTCGCCGGCCTTGCGCCGTGCATCCAGCTTCCGCGCCCGGTCCAGCGCGTGCTCCGCCGCCACCTTGATGAACGCGCCCACGACCGGGTCGACGCTGGCGATGCGGCTCAGAACGGATTCGGTGATCTCCACCGCCGACAGCTCGCCGGCCAGGAAGAGCCGGTTCAGCCTGGCGGCGCTCAGCTTATGGGTCATAGCTGCCATCCCCTAGCCCTCCGTGATCTTCGGTACCCGGAAGCAGCCCGCCTCGGCCTCGGGGGCCTGTTCCAGGACGGTCTGCCGGTCCAGCGACGCCTGGGGCTTGTCCGCGCGCAGGACATTCTCCAGGGATACCGCGTGGTAAGTGGGCGGCACGCCGGTGACGTCCAGCCGGTTCATGCTCTCTACGTGCTCCAGGATGCGGCTCAGCTGCACCGTAAAGGCCGCCTTCTCCTCCTCGGAGAGGCTCAACCGGGCCAGACGGGCCACGTGCTCAACCTCTTTCAGCGTCAGCGCCATGGTCCATCACCACCATCTATAGTCTGGGAGAGCCCGGTGGGCACGCCCGTGCGTAACTACCTGATTTTATCACAGAGCGGCGCAAACCGGCAATCTTCCTGGCAGCGGCAGGGCAGAGCGAACCAACAGCCGCCAGCGGCCGGTCTCATGAGCGGGGAGCAAACGCACGAGGAGGAGTTCGCATGGCTCACACCGCCGTCAAGGTCCTGTTCGACTCGTCGCACCGCACGTTGGAGGAGATGCTCAACGAGTGGCTGGCCGAGGTGTCGGGTTCCGTGACGATCATCGACGTCACGCTGAACTCCAACCAGTACGGGCACTGCATTGTCATCCTGTATCAGGAGACCGGTGAGGGGCGGTTCTACCGGGGCCACCTGTTCTACGGCCAGCGGCACACCGCGCTGGAGCAGGAGGCGAACGCCGGCCTCGCAGCCGCCGAGGCGCAGTGGGGCCGGTTCGTGGCGCTCGGCTCCAACGAGTACGGGCACTGCCTCTGCGTGGTTGAGGAGCGGTGACCAGAAGTCAAAGGCCCCGCCCTCCCGGCTGGGGAAGGGCGGGGCCGATTCGCGCACTCAGCGGGACGTCCGCATGTGGCAGGCGACCCAGTGGTCGCCGCCCACGTTGATCAGCGGCGGCTCCTCCGTCTTGCAGATGTCGCCCACCTGCGGCTGGTAGCGGCACCGGGTGTGGAACCGGCAGCCCTTGGGCGGGTTGACCGGCGAGGGCACGTCGCCCTCCAGCACGATCCGCTCCCGCTTCAGGGTCGGGTCAGGGATCGGGATGGCAGACATCAGCGCCTCGGTGTACGGGTGGAGCGGGTTCGCGTACAGCTCGTCCGCCGGCGAGATCTCCATCATCTTGCCGAGGTACATCACGCCGACCCGGTCGGAGACGTGCTTCACCACCGCGAGGCCGTGGGCGATGAAGAGGTAGGTCAGCCCGAACTCCTTCTGCAGATCCTCCAGAAGGTTCAGCACCTGCGACTGGATCGACACGTCGAGCGCGGAGACCGGCTCGTCGCAGACGATCAGCTTCGGGTTCAGGGCCAGGGCCCGGGCGATGCCGATGCGCTGGCGCTGGCCGCCCGAGAACTCGTGCGGGTACCGGCGGGCATGGAAGGAGGCGAGGCCGACCACATCCAGCAGCTCATGGACCTTCTTGGTCTTGGCCGCGCCGCGGGCGACCCCGTGGATCTCCAGCGGCTCGCCGATGATGTCGCCCACCGTCATGCGCGGGTTGAGCGAGGCGTAGGGGTCCTGGAAGATGATCTGCATCTCGCGGCGAAGCTTGCGCATCTGCTCGCGGTTCAGGTCGTAGATGTTCCTGCCCTCGAAGAGGACCTGGCCGTCGGTGGGCTCCTGCAGGCGCAGGAGCACCTTGCCCAGCGTCGTCTTGCCGCAGCCGGACTCGCCCACCAGGCCCAGGGTCTCACCCCGGCGGATCTGGAAGGAGACGCCGTCCACCGCCTTCACCCAGCCGACGGTGCGGGCGATGATGCCGCCGCCCGTGACGGGGAAGTGCTTCTTCAGGTTCCGTACTTCGACCAGGACCTCGCCCTGCTGGGCCTTCGTGCTCACCGCGGTGCTCATCAGGCCGAAACCCCCTTCGAGAGACGCTCTTCAGCGAGGAAGCAGGCCACGAAGCGCCCGGGTGCCACCTGCTGAAGGGTGGGCTGCTCCTGGCGGCAGCGATCGACCGCCACCGGGCAGCGCGGCGCGAACCGGCAGCCGGGGGGCAGGTTGAGCGGGTTGGGCACCACGCCCTCGATCACGTGCAGCTTCTCCACGTGCTGGTCGAGCCGCGGCACCGACTTCAGCAGACCCTCGGTGTAGGGGTGAATCGGGCTCTTGAACAGGGCGACTGCGTCGGCCTCCTCGACCACCTTGCCGGCGTACATGACGACGACCCGCTCGCACATCTCCGCCACGACGCCCAGGTCGTGGGTGATCAGCATGATGGCCATGCCCAGCTCCTTCTTGAGCTTCTTCATCAGCTCGAGAATCTGGGCCTGGATCGTCACGTCCAGCGCCGTGGTCGGCTCGTCCGCGATCAGCAGCTTCGGGTTGCAGGAGAGCGCCATGGCGATCATCACGCGCTGCCGCATGCCGCCCGACAGCTGGTGCGGGTACTCCTTCACCCGCTGCTCCGGCAGCGGGATGCCCACCAGGCGGAGCATCTCGACGGCCTTCTCGAGGGCCTCCTTGTGCGACAGCCCCTGGTGCAGCTCGATGGCCTCGGCGATCTGGTCGCCCACGGTGTACACCGGGTTCAGCGAGGTCATCGGCTCCTGGAAGATCATCGAGATGTCGTTGCCGCGGATGCGCCGCATCTCGGCCTCGGACTTCTTGAGCAGGTCCTCGCCCTCGAAGAGAATCTCTCCGGCGACGATCTTGCCCGGCGGGTTGGGAATGAGCCGCATGATGGAGAGAGAGGTGACACTCTTACCGCACCCGGACTCGCCCACTACACCGAGCGTTTCCCCGCGCTTGATGTACAGGTCTACTCCATCGACGGCCTTCACCACGCCGTCCTCTGTGAAATAGTGGGTCTGAAGGTTCCGGATTTCGACAAGCTTCTCGCTCACAGGCTCACTCCTCTTCGCCACTCGCACTCGAGTCGTGATGTGCTACGACTGCTCCGGCGTTGTAGAACAGGTACGCGTACGGTCAACTGCCTCGATCACGGCCTTGTGCTCATGAGACGAGCAATCGCGCCGTTCGGTTTGGTCTTTTTCGCTCAGAGGGAGTCGTAATCCTTCTCGTACAAATCGTATCTTTGGTGATCCGGTTGTCGGTGGTTGTCGGTGAAGGTGCAGGCTGCTTCACAGCTACGGCTGGACGTACCGGGCGTAGAACTCCTCCTCGCTCAGCACGGGGATGCCCAGCTCCTGCGCCTTGGTCAGTTTCGACCCCGCGGCCTCTCCGGCCAGGACGAAGCTGGTCTTCCGGCTCACCGAGCCCGAGGCCTTGCCGCCCAGCTGCTGAATCAGCTCCTCGATCTCCTTGCGCCCCCAGCGGGTGAGCGTGCCGGTCACCACCACCGTCATGCCGGACAGCGGCCCCTCCGCCGGCCCGGCCTTCCGCTCGCCGACCATGTTGACCCCGGCGGCCCGCAGCTTCGCCAGCAGCGCGTGCGACCGCGGCGAGGCGAAGTAGGCCCGCACCGACTCGGCGATCTTCGGCCCCAGGCCGGGGATCGCCATCAGTTCGTCCAGGCTGGCCTGCTCGATGGCCTCCATCGAGCCGAAGTGGTCGGCCAGCAGCCGGGCCGCCCGCTCGCCCACGTGGCGGATGCCCAGGGCGAAGATCAGCCGGTGCAGGGGGTTCCGGCGCGTGGCGTCGATGGCGGCGAGCAGGTTGTCCACCGACTTCGCCCCCATGCGCTCCAGCGCGATGAGCTCCTCCCGCCGCTCGTGCAGGCGGTACAGGTCGGCCGCGTCCGCGATCAGCCCCTCGTCCAGCAGCGTCTGCACCAGCGCCTCGCCCAGCCCCTCGACGTTCATCGCGTCCCGCGAGGCGAAGTGGAGGATCGCCCGGTACTGCTGGGCGGGGCAAAGGCTGTTGGGGCAGCGGGTGGCCGCCTCACCCTCGGCCCGCACCAGCTCGGCGCCGCAGGCGGGGCATGTGGCCGGGAACTGCCAGGGCACGGCACCGGGCGGCCGCTTCTCCAGCACGACCCGCACGACCTCGGGGATGATCTCGCCGGCCTTGCGGACGATCACCGTGTCGCCGACCCGGATGTCCTTCTCCCGGATATAGTCCTCGTTGTGCAGCGTGGCCCGCTTGACCGTGGTGCCGGCGATGCGGACCGGGGCCAGGTCGGCCGAAGGCGTGACCACGCCCGTCCGGCCCACCTCGAGGCTGATGCCCTCCACCGTGGTCTCCCGCTCCTCGGCGGGGAACTTGTACGCAATGGCCCAGCGGGGGAACTTCGAGGTGAACCCCAGCCGCCGCTGCTGGGCGAGCGCGTTCACCTTGATCACCAGACCGTCGATCTCGTACGGCAGCTCGAAGCGGCGCTCCCGCCAGCTCTCGACCCACTCCAGTACCTCGTCGATCGAGCGGCAGAGGCGCCGGTGCGGGTTCACCTTGAAGCGCCACGCGGCCAGCCGCTCCAGGCACGACCAGTGGCCGGCAAGGCCCAGCTCCTCCGCCCCGACCACCTGGTAGAGGAAGGCGTCCAGCCGACGCTCGCGGGTCTTGCGAGGGTCCTTCTGCCTGAGCCCGCCGGCCGCGGCGTTGCGCGGGTTCTGCAGCAGCGGCTTGCCCGCGTCCGCCAGCGCCCTGTTGAGCTCCTCCAGCACCCGCTTGGCCATGTAGACCTCGCCCCGCACGATCAGCCGGGGCGGCACCGGCCCGCCGTCCGGCTCCAGCCGGAGCGGGATCGAGCCGATCGTGCGCAGGTTCTCGGTCACGTCCTCGCCGGTCTCGCCGTCTCCCCGGGTCGCCCCCTGGACGAAGAGGCCGTCCTCGTACCGGAGCGAGATGGAGAGCCCGTCGATCTTCAGCTCGCACACGTACTCCACCGGCTCGCCGCCGAGCCCCTCCCGGACCCTGCGGTCGAAGTCGCGCAGGTCGTCCTCGCCGAAGGCATTGTCCAGCGAGTACATCGGCGGCTGGTGCGGCACCTTGGCGAAGTCGGACGCCGCGGCCCCGCCTACGCGCTGGGTGGGCGAGTCGGGCCGCAGCAGCTCAGGAAACTGCTGCTCCAGCCGCTTGAGCTCCAGCATCAGCTGGTCGAACTCGGCGTCGCTGATCTCAGGCTCGTTCTTTACATAATAGAGATACTCGTGATGCCGGATGGCGGCAGTCAGCTCCGCGATCCGGCGCTCTGCCTGCGCCCTGTCCATCACGTTCGCACCACCTCGCGTCACGCCTCGCCGCCGCCGGCCGGCCGCAGGTAGGAGGCCACCAGCACCCGCTGACCCGCCGCGGCGAACTGCACCGTTACTGTGTCACCCATCACGGCCTTCACCACGCCCTGACCGAACCGGTCGTGCTCCACCCGGTCGCCGGGGCGGAACTGCGGCGTCTTCTCGGCCGGTGGCGCCGTGGCGGCCTGCATCCGCCTGGCCTGCGCCGTCTTCCCCCACCCGGCCGAGCCAATGGCCGGCGAGAAGTCGTCGTCGGGCGCCTCCGCGCCCCGCCCGCGGCCGTAGCCGCGCCCGTCCCCTCGGCCGTAGCCGCCGTAGCCGCTGCCGTACCGGCCGCCGGGGCGGACCATGCCCGCGCCGCTCGGGGCCGGCTCACCCGGCCCTCCGTCGGGCACGGCCTGGCGGCCTGCGGCCGGGCTGCCGGCCGCCGTCACCTGCCGGACCAGCTCGGCCGGGATCTCGCCGAGGAAGCGGCTGGGGCTGTTGTAGTTCTCCTGGCCCCACAGGTTCCTGCTCAGCGCGTGGGTCAGGTAGAGCCGGAAGCGGGCTCGGGTCATGCCCACGTAGCAGAGCCGGCGCTCCTCCTCCATCTGCACCTCGTCGGCGAGCGAGCGGCTGTGGGGGAAGACCCCCTCCTCCATCCCCACCAGGAAGACCACCGGAAACTCCAGCCCCTTGGCGGAGTGGAGGGTCATCAGGGTGACCTTGTTCTGCCCCTCGCCCACCTGGTCGGCGTCCGTCAGCAGGGCAACGGTGGCGAGGAAGGAGTCCAGCTCCTTGAGGCCGTCGAACTCCTCGCCCTCGGGCGGCTCGAACTCCGCCGCCATGGAGAGCAGCTCCTGCACGTTCTCCACCCGGGCCGCCGCGTCCAGCGAGGTGTCGGCCCGCAGCTCGTCCAGGTAGCCCGTCCGCTCCAGGACGGCCTCAATGAGCTCGCCCACCGTGCACTGAGCGCTCAGGTTGGTCAGCTCCTCCAGCAGGGCGCCGAATTCCTCCATGCGCCGCTGGTAGGTGCCGGAGAGGCCGGGCACCATGGAGCAGTCGAGCGCCGCCGTGGCCACGGGCACCTGCCACTGCTCGGCGTAGTCGACGAGCTTGTCCACCGTGGCGGGCCCGATGCCCCGCTTCGGCACGCCCACCGCCCGGCGGAAGGAGACGACGTCGGCCGGGTTGGCGATGAGCCGCAGATAGGCCAGCACATCCTTGATCTCCTTCCGCTCGAAGAAGCGGAGGCCGCCGTAGATGCCGTAGGGGATGGAACGGCGCACCATCGCCTCCTCGAGCGCCCGGGACTGGGCGTGGGTGCGGTAGAGGACGGCGAAGTCCTGGAAGGTGAGGCGGGTGCCGTCCGGCAGCCCCTCGGCCACCAGACGCTCCACCTCCCGGGCCACGAAGGCGGCCTCGTCCCGCTCGTCGACGGCGGTGAAGGAGAAGACCGGGTCGCCGGCGCCGGCGGCCGTCCAGAGCCGCTTCTCCTTGCGGCCGGCGTTGTGCCGCACGACCTCGTATGCAGCGGAGAGGATGTTCTGCGTGGACCGGTAGTTCTGCTCCAGCTTGATGACACGGCAGTTCGGGAACTGGGCCTCGAACTCCAGGATGTTGCTGATGTCGGCCCCGCGCCACGAGTAGATGCCCTGGTCGTCGTCGCCGACCACGGCCAGGTTCTGCCGCCGGCCGGCCAGCAGGAAGACCCAGCGGTTCTGCACGTGGTTCGTGTCCTGGTACTCGTCGACCAGGATGAACTGGAACTTGCGCTGGTAGAAATCCCGCACGTCCTCGAACCGCTCCAGCAGCTCCACCGACTTCAACTGCAGGTCGTCAAAGTCGAGGGCGTTGCTGGCCTTCAGCCGCTCCTGGTAGAGGGCGTAGACCCTGGCCACCTGGCCGCGCCACCAGTCGGCGGCCTGCGCGGCGAACCGCTCCGGGTCCAGCATGGCGTTCTTGGCGCCGGAGATGGTGCCCAGCACGGCGCCGGGCTGGAACTGCCGGTCGGAGAGGCCGAGCCGCTTCAGGCAGTCCTTGATGACCGCCTGCTGGTCGTCGGCGTCCAGGATGACGAAGTTGCGCCCGTAGCCCAGCCGCTCGATGTCGCGCCGCAGCATGCGGACGCACGTGGAGTGGAAGGTGGCCGCCCACACCTCCCGGGCCCGGGTACCCACCAGTTGCTCCACCCGCTCGCGCATCTCCGCCGCCGCCTTGTTGGTGAAGGTGATGGCGAGGATGCGCCAGGGATCCACCCCCCCGCCCAGCAGGTGCGCGATGCTGCCCGTGTCGATGCGGCCGCCGCACTCCACCGCGGCGCGCAGGCGCGCCAGGTCGCCCTCGGTCATCTCCTCGGGCGGCAGCGCTTCGGGATCATAATGGGGCCCGAACAGGATCAGGTGGGCGATGCGGTGGGCGATCACCCGGGTCTTGCCGCTGCCCGCCCCGGCGAGGATGAGCAGCGGTCCCTCCCCGTGCAGCACCGCGGCCCGCTGCTGCTCGTTCAGACCCTGGAGCAGCGAGCTGCGCACCGCATCGCGCAGCCGCTGATACTCGCGTACCGACTCAGCATCCAGCATAAGCGCGGGTCACCTTCCTTGCGTCCTGTGGATTTCTCGCCGGTCCTCCCTACCTCCTCCCGCTGCCATGTTGCGCATCTTCGACATTGGACCGCGCCTGCCAGCAGTTGACAGTAAGTGTTGACATCTCACTGCCACTCCTGGTAAAGTGGGTTCCGTTGCGATAGACGGCCATCCGTCACTTCCCATTATTCACACATATTAACAGCAACACCTGTTCACTTCGACCCTAAAGGAGGTCCCCCATGTTGCTCCGACTACTCCGCCGGCGACGTTCCATCTGGGCTGCCCTGGCGCTGGGCCTGGCGGCCGTCCCGACCATGTTCGCCGGCACGGCGGCCGCCCCCGCCGAGGGCTCGGATCCGAACCTGGCCGAGCCGGAACTCGATCCGATGGCCGCGCCGCCGCCAGACCCGGCCGAGCTGGAGCGCGCCCGCCTCCAGTCGCAGGCCGAACTGATCGCCGACCTCGCCCCCGAGAAGTACCGCCTGCTGGTGATCACCACCGCAGAGCGGTACGGCGTGGACCCGCGTCTCGTGGCCGCCATCATCACGGTGGAGAGCCGCTGGGACCCGGATGCGGTGGGCGCGCACGGCGAGCAGGGCCTGATGCAGATCCTCCCCTCCACGGGCGAGTGGCTCGCCGGGGTCATGGGGCTGACCGAGTACCGGCTGAGCGACCCGGCGACCTCGGTGGAAATGGGCACCTTCTACCTGGCCGCCCTCATCAGGGAGTACGGCTCGGCGGACGTGGCGCTGGCGGTGTACAACGGCGGTCCGCGCGCCGCCGAGGGCTGGCAGGGCAACGCCTACCGCCGGCGGGTGCTCACGGCGTATCAGGGGGTTGCGGTGGTGGAGCGGGCGTGGTGACGCCCGCTCCGCGCGCGTAAGGCGCCCCCGGCCGGCCAGCGCCGGCCGGGGGCGTCTCCCTGTCTACATACCCGTTCCGTCGGGCGGCAGCGGAGCGCGCAGTGTGGCGGTGATGCGCGTGCCCCTTCCGGGGCTGCTCTCCACCGCGATATCGCCCCCGTGGAGCTGGACGATCCGCCGGCAGATCGCCAGCCCCAACCCGGTACCCCGGGGCTTCGTCGTGAAGTAGGGTTCAAAGAGCCGGGGCAGCAGGTTCTCCGGGATCCCTTGACCCGTGTCGGCCACCTCGAGCACCAGGTGCTCGGCGTCGGGGCGGAAGAGGGCGACCCGGAGCCGCCCGCCGTCGGGCATGGCCTCGAGCCCGTTGACCACGAGGTTCAGCACCAGGATGTGGAGGAGCGCGGGGTCGCCGACGGCCAGCTCCTCCGGCGCCAGTTCCTCCGCCAGCACCACCCCCTGGTGCACCATGGCCGGACGCTGCAGCTGCAGGACTTCCCGCACCAGGCCGGCCGCGTCCAGCGGCTCCGGGTGGAACTGCGGAGGGCGGGCCGCCAGCAGGAGGTCGCGCAGAATCCGGTCCATGCGGTCGATCTCGCGCAGGACGAGCGCGAGGTGGCGGGCGTGCTCGGACGCCCCGCGGGCCTGCATCAGCTGGATGCCGCCGCGGATGGCGGCCAGGGGATTGCGGATCTCGTGGGCGGCGCCCGCCACCAGGCCGGCGGATACCCCGGCTTCCCGGGCCTGGCAGACGGCTCCCCCGATGCGGCCGCCCTCCTCCAGGATCGGGCCGCTCCACACGGCCAGGCACCGCCCCTGCCAGACGACCTCCTGCTCGCCCTCCATCCTCCGTCCGGCGAGGGCGCCGCGAACCTGCAGCAGGTCGGAGACCGCCTCCTCCAGCGGCCGCCCCTCGGCCGCCGCCGGGCCGAAGAACTCCCGGGCCCGGCTGTTCACCAGGCGCACAACCCCCGCGTCATCCGTGACGATGACCGCAGAAAGAAGGCCTTCCAGGGCCTGGGCGACCAGGCTGGACGCCTCTGTTGCGTGCACTGCGAATCCCCTCCTCGAACCGGAAAGGCTCACCGCCAGGGTTCGTGAGGACCGGGGGATTCTCCTCCTGCGCTAGCTTCCGCCACCGCCGCCGCCGCCACCGCCGCCGCCTTCAGAGCCGCCCTGGCCGCCGCCCTGGCCGCCGTGGCCGCCCTGGCCGCCTTTGCCGCCCTGTCCACCGGACTGGATGCCCTTGGCGAGGATGTCCTGCAGCGTCTGGCGGATCGCCTGCTGGATCTCATGCTGCACGATCGGCTCCTGCATCATCTCGACCAGCTTCTTCTGGATGGCCTGCTCTCCCAGCGGCGAGCTGAGCACGCTCTTGACCGCCTCGCTGAGCGCGTCCTTCCCCTCCTGGGTGTCGAGGGCCATCTCGAGCATCTCCACGCCAGCCTGGTCACGCACCTGCGTGCGGATGAAGTCCTTCATGTCCGGCTCGCTCAGGCTCTCCCTGACGGCCTTCTTCACCTGATCCGCACTGGGCTCCGGAGACTGCTGTGGCTGCTGCTGCGCCGCCATGCAGCCCTGAAGCAGCAGGGCGCAGAGCAGAATGGCTGCCCACCGCACACGCACCGTGCCAAATCCCCCTCCAACTGCCCATCGCATACGTTTGCCTCTAGGGTTCACCGCCAGAGGGACAATGATGCGGAGTGACGGCAGTCAGGCGCGCGCTGCCCGCACGGCCGCCTCGGCCAGGATGCGGGTCGGATCACCTTAGGGTGGCGGCGTCAGGTGCGCGAAATGACCAGAGAAAAACCGACGGCGGGAAGTGCGTGTGCACCTCTCGCCGTCGGCCTGTCTGGCGGAGAGAGAGGGATTTGAACCCTCGCGGGACTTGCGCCCCCTACAGCTTTAGCAAAGCCGCCCCTTCAGCCACTTGGGTATCTCTCCACGGCTGCGCTTCCGCCGCCTTCTCGGCGGCGCATCTGATACTATAGCATCTCCGCCCGCGCTGCGCAACCGGATGGCACGCGGCGATTCCGTCCGGGCTCGCCGCCCGGTTTCTGCCTGCTTCAGCCACCGGGCGCCCGCAGGCCCGACCGCCGCTCACGCGAAGGCGGGTGCCTGCAGCTCTCGCCATCCGGCCTCACGCCTCCGCAACGAAAAAAGCCGTGCTCTTCCGAGCACGGCCTCTGGCGGAGAGAGAGGGATTTGAACCCTCGCGGGACTTGCGCCCCCTACAGCTTTAGCAAAGCCGCCCCTTCAGCCACTTGGGTATCTCTCCACGGCTGCAGTTCCGCCGCCTTTGCGCGGCGCATGAGTTACTATACCATGTCCACGTTCTCGACGCAACAGGAATTGCTTGCACAAGTTGCGCGCAGATGCTGCTTTGGGATCCTCCTTGACTCGAGTAACAGGGCATCTCGCACCTTAGCACTACACTGGTTGCGTTCTTCTCCACGCTGACAGTCAATCATCGGGGGCGGGCAAGTACACCAGATGGACGGCCCCGCTCGCACTCACCCAATTGCCTTCAGAATCAACCTCATCTCCCTGCTGCAGGGGCACGGTCGGATGTTTCACAGCCTGCGCCCAGACGATGTAGGCCACCCCCGGTCGAGGAATGTCCCACGTGACTTCGGCAGTGCGGTCCGTGTCCGGGATCACCGTCCCGATCTGAACGAGCGGAGATCGATTGTCACCAAGCAATCGGGCCACAAAGCGAACCTCGTCAGCGTCCTGAACCGTTGCTCGGAGAGTGACGCGACGGTCGGACGTCAGCCGGCGAGGACCTACACCACGACGGGGTGTACCGGATGCATCCTACGTGTCGGTGCCGGTCACCACGACGAATTGAGACACCTGTGGCTTGACGGCCTTGTCGGGCCTGAGAGCAGCCGCAGAGGACGGCGACGCCGCAAGGTCGTCTCTTGGAAGGCTTGGTCCTGACACTTCCTTGGCACCGTCGCCGTTCACGAACACAAACGTGAAGTAGCTGGTCGTCTCGACCAGGTCGTCGCGCAGAATCCGGCCGGAGTTGGTGTGTCCCAGCACCGCCGGCCCCTCCGCGCCCGAGGCCTCCATGGCCATCAGGAGCACGGCCACCGCCCCGGGCGAGTCCAGGTGGTCGTTGCCCATGCCCAGCAGCCGGTCCAGGTCGCCCGCCATGACTGCCGCCAGCGTCTCCTCGTCCCGGGCCTCGGCCTCGGCGCGCGTGAGGTAGTGGGAGAAGTCTACGGAGGCCACCAGGATCCGTCCGGGACCCAGTTGCTCCGCGAGGCCGTCCGCGAGCCGCTTGAGCTCCGGCAGCGTGAGGTTCCGGTGGAGGACCAGCGGCACGACGCGCGCCCCGGGCGCGTGGTACTTGATGTAGGGCATCAGGGTGCCCATCGAGTGCTCCCGCGCGAGCACCGCCTCGTCCACGGCGGCCAGGCCGGCGGCCACCAGGGCGTCCACCGCCGCGCGGTCGGCCTCCACGAGCCCGAAGTCGGTCTGCCAGGACCGCCGGCCGGTGATGACCGGTTGCCCGGCCGCGTCGTGGTTCGGCCCCACCAGGAAGATGACCTCAGGCGGCTCGGCCTCCAGCTGCAGGAAGAAGCCCGAGAGGAGCTCCGCCGCCAGGTCGTGGTGCGGCACGAGTCCCCCGGCCAGGGGGCCGGCGACCGTGGCCGCCGCCCCCCTGGCCGCCTCGAGGCCGCCGTAGAACAGCTTCGGATTGAAGAACACGTTGGGCTGAGCCGGTTCGGGCGCCGCCGGCAACCGTTCGTCCGGCTCGGGCGCGACCGGCGAAGGCCCGTCGTCCCCGGCCCCTGCCAGCCCGAGCGGGCCCCGGGCAGACCCGGGCGGCCCCCCTGCGAGCCCCAGCAGGCCGGTCGCAATCACCAGGACCAGCGCCGCCGCCAGCTGCCGCCGCCCTACCACTTGATGCTCACCGCCTCCGCCGGGCTCAGGGCGTAGACCAGGCCGCTCTTCTGGTGCTGCAGCACGGCCTCCTCGGCCCGGTACTCGCCGGCCGAGACCACCCGGGCGCGGTACCTGATGGGCCAGCCGTTTTTCTGGGCCCAGAACGTCACCCGCTGCCCATCCACCTGCAGGGCCCAGCTGTTGTACGTCGACCAGTCGACCCGCTGACCGTAGGCCCAGGGCCGCTCCAGATAGCGGAGCCCGGAGGGCAGCGTATCGGTCAGCTCGTAGCCCCCCTCCGGCGCATTGGCCGGCAGGGTGTAGGAGATCGTGACGGTGACGATGTCGCCCGGCTTCCATTTCTCGGGCGCCGGGGAGTAGCTGCGCACCACCCTGCCACCGGCCGCCGTCACGGTGGGCCGCCCCGCCGTCGTGTACGTGACCACCGCGGCCACGCTGCCCTGCACCTTCGTGATCTCCAGCGAAGCCAGTTCATCCGGCCGCAGGGCCAGCGCCAGCCGCTCGCCCGGCCTGAGCTCCTTCTCATGCGCCGCGCCGTTCAGGCGGTAGGCGATGCCCACCGGCTCTCCCTTCAGGGCATCCAGCCCGCTCTTCGCCGCCAGCAGCAGCTCCAGGTGCACCAGGCTCTCCTCGGGCTGGTGCTCCGCGAGGTAGCTGATCATCCGGGCAGCATCCGCCTCGCCCAGCTTGGCGGCGAGGACCGCGGCCAACGCGGTCATCTCCAGCTGCTCGTCCCGGTTCGCACCCGCGGTCAGCCGCAGGTCCCGGCCGATCTCCTCGCCGTGCACCGCCACGAAGCGCCGGTGGACCGGCCGCACCGCCTCCAGGTCGCCCAGCTCGGCGGCGGCCAGCATGCCGTAGAGCTGCTCCCACGGGGTCAGCTCCGGCTCGGCCAGCAACTCGTGGGCGGCCAGGAGCACCGGCTCGCCCAGGCCGGCCAGGCCGTAGAGTGCCATGGCCTTCCGCTCGCGGCTCTCCCCGCTGTCCTCCAGCACCCGCCGGAAGTACAGGGAGAGCGCGACCCGGTCGAACCGCTCCGGCGCCAGGTCGGCCGCCAGGGCCGAGAGCTTCAGGTCGCCGTCGCTGTACGGCAGGATGGCGATGGACCCGTCGGACGTCTGGTAGCGGAACGTCTCCAGTTCAGGCTCGGGCCAGGGGTCCTCCCAGCCGAAGTGCTCCTTGAGCAGCTCTGCGGCGACCGTGCGCGCCAGCTTCGCCTCGAAGCGGTTGCTCCAGAGCCAGCGGTTGCGGTGCAGCAGGTCCAGGTAGCGGCCCCGCTCCCAGTCGAGGAAGGTCACGTGGGTCAGCCCCTCGTCGGCTCCGGCCAACCTGACCCCGGGCTCCAGCAGCCGGAAGTCGACCCGGTTCACGACGAGATGGGTCTCGCGCGCCGCAAAGGTGCGCTCCAGTGCGTCCGACAGGCCGCCCGCCGCGGCGGTGACCCGCACGGAGTAGGTGCCGGCGGCCGGCAGCGGCTCCAACGGCACGGAGACGGGATCGAAGGGACGGCCGGCCAGTTCCAGGCGCTGCCGGTAGCCCGAGGGCCCCTCCACCTCGATCCGGTAGCTCACCCGTTCACCGGCTGTCAGCGCGGTGCCGTAGGCGCGCACCTGGAAGATGGGCCGCTCGCCCACCAGGAAGGTCTCGCCCATCACCAGGTCGGCGAAGAAGGGCAGCCTGACGGGGATGGCGATCGCGCCGTTCCCCGCCTCGACGGTCTCGGGGCGGAAGGCCTGGTAGGTCAGCCGCCAGCTGGTGAGGTTGTCGGGCACGCGGAAGGAGGCGGCGGCCCGGCCCGCGGCGTCGGTGGTCACGCTGGTGAAGAGGACGGCGTCCTTGAAGTCACGGCGCACACCGCCGCCCTCGCCGCCCTTCTCCGCCGCACCCGCGCCGGGGGGCGGCTCGTGTGAGCCGTAGGTCCGCAGAACGCCCGAGCGGACCCAATCGCCGTACAGGTCGCCCAGGATGTCGACATACTGCTCCCGCAGCGCGAAGAGCGCCTCGTCCACCAGGTTCAGGTTGACCACCGCCCCGGCGGCGGGCCGTCCCTGCGCATCCTGCACCGCCACCTGCACCCGCACCTCGTCGCCGGGGCGGTACTCGGCCTGGTCGGGCGTCACGGTCACCCGGAGGCGCCGCTCCTCCGGGTCGACCCAGATGGTCCGCTCCGCGGACAGGTAACCCCTGCCGTAAAAGGCGACGCCGTAAAGGGTGAGGTTGGGGAGGTCGGCGGCCTCCAGCGCCACGGTATGCGCGGGCGAGTCCTTCACGGTGTACCCCCGGATTCCCCTCCGGGCGGTGAAGAAGAGGAAGCCGTCGGGCCGGTCATCCAGCCTGATGTAACCCTTCTGAAACACGTACTCCACCGGCTCCCCAATCGACACCCGGTACTTCTCGGGGTCTGCGGCGACCAACTGCGGCCAGCCCCCGTAATCGGGGTACGAGAACCACTCGCCGGCGACCCAGGCGCTGCCGGTGAGCCACAGGCCGCGGGAGTCCTGCACCCGGTAGCGCACCTCGTACTGCTTCTCGCGGTCGATTGGGAACTGGAACACCGCGCGCCCGTCGGCATCGCTCTCCACGGTAGCCTTCCCGACCTGCCGGTGGGCGGGCTCGTACCGGTACTGCTTGCGCACGACCTTCTCAATGAAGTCGTAGGTCTCCCCGACCTCAATGCGGTTCCAGTTCTGCTCGACCAGCGTGAACTCCACCGGCCTGCCCGCTACCGGGGGACCCTGCTCGTCCCGCCCGGTGCCTGCGCCTGCCTGACCCAGCACCACCTGGTTCAGCTGCACCGTCACGGTGGCCCGGTCGCCGGTCCGGGTCGTCTCGGGCTGCGCCATCACGTCGCGCTGGAACAGCTGGACCGCCTGCTCTTCGACCACCTCGCCCACCTCGGGTTCGCCGCCGGTGACGTAGAGGTAGAGCGTGTCCCGCCACCCCCAGGTCTCGCCTGAGTGGGGCGGCGTGTAGGAGATGACGGCCTCGCCGTTGGCGTCGGTGGTCACACTGCCCTGGAGTCCATCCCAGCCGATGCGGTAGTTCAGCTTCATGCCGGGCACCGGCGTCCCCTCAAAGAAGGTGGCCCGCACCCGGAAATTGACCGTCTCACCGGAGAAGAGGGCCTCCCGGTCCGGGGTCACCTCGATCTGATAGGCCGGCTTGGCGTAGGTGGCCACCTCAAACCACCGGCTGGCGAAGTGCTCCTCGCCCACCAGGAGGCTCACCTGGTAGTGTCCGGGGGTCAGGTTGGGCAGCGGCAAGCTGCCGATGAAGCTGGAGCGCTCCACCGGGAGCGTGGCGCTCACCAGGGTGGCCGGCCGGCCGTCCCCCCGCCAGTAGTCGTTCCGGGTGATCTCCACCCGTACCGTCTCCACCGGCCGGGCCTCCGGCTCGCGGGGGTGGAGGATGCCCCAGACGTGGACCGTGTCCGCGGGCTTGTAGATGGTGCGGTCGAGGTAGAGGTAGCGCCAGTAGAGCTCCGCCTGCGACTCGTCCCGGCCGCTTCCGTACCGGTACCAGTAGTCGTGCGGCGCGGTGTGCACCACGGCCTCCTTCGACCCGGAACGGGCGATCCAGAACTGATGCGGCACCTCGCCGCCGGCGTTTCGGGCCTCCACCCAGGCCACCCCGTCGGCGTCGGCGGTGGCCGCCTGCTCCCCGTCGGTCCGGTAGAGCGCCGCGCCCGCGGCCGGGCGGCCCGTCGCCAGGTCGTTCAGCCAGACCAGGCTGCCCGTCGTGCTCTCGGCCACGTAGTAGGAGAGGTCGGTCACCTGGAAGCGCACCTGGCGGACCGCGTCACCCAGCCGGACCTCCGCGAGGTAGTACCCCGGCGGCACGGGCTCGGGCAGCACGAGGTAGCGCCAGCCGTCCAGCTCCACCGGCTTCAGGTCGAGCGTGGTGACGGGGGACAGCCCGTCGGTGGGCTCCCGGTGGCGCTGGCGCGCCAGGCTGCTCCACCCGGGAAGCGCGGCGGCCTCCTGCAGCGCAGCTGCGTAGCGCGCGGCGTCTGGGTACCGGTAGACCGCGACCGAGTAGGTGTCACCTGCGCCGGGGCCCCACATGCTGAAGTACGGGGTCGTGTCCGGGGCAAACTCCGCGGCCGCGTCGTGGAGGACGAACGACCGCGGCGACGTCTCGGCCGAGGGATCGGCCGTCTCGAAGGCGAAGGTGTGGGCTCCCAGCCGCCCCTCGCCCCGGGTGCGGCCCAGCCCCTCCCTGAGGGTGACGGTGTAGATGGTGCCCGGCTCCAGCGGCTCGGTGGGCACGAAGACCGCCGTCTTCCTGTGCCGCTCCCACCGGCCCTTCACCGGCGGGCTGATGCTGAAGAACTCGGACGGGTCGGCGTAGTCGTCGTGGGTGAAGGTGAACTCGATGCCGGTGTTCACGGGCACGCCCGTCGACTGGTGCGCCGGCAGGGTGCCCAGCAGCCGGAACTCGGCGCGCGTCTGGAAGGACCACTGGTAGTCCCGGTCGACCCCGGCCGCCTGCGCGAGGCGGAAGCGGTAGATCCGGTCGGGCTGCAGGGCGGCGGCGGGGGCAATGGTAAAGCGCGTCCCCTCCGCGTCGGTCTGCTCAACCCGCAGTTCCACTGCCGGCTCCACCGAGAGGGCGGCCCGCACCGTGGCCAGCGCGAGCGGGCGCCTGCTGGAGAGGATCAGCTCGCCCGCGGGGTCGAGCCCCGCCGGATCGAACACGGCCGGTTCCAGCGACACGTCGGCCTCGACGGCCGCCCCGGCCTCGGGCGGCGGGGGCGGAGGCGGTGAAGCGGTTTGCCTGCCCCAGGGGCGGATGACCATGACCGCGGTCAGAATCAGCGCAAGCGCGGCCACCAGCGCGATCGCGGTGCGTCTGGTGCGCATGCGGCATCACTCCCGGCATCAGGATTCCGCTAACTCACGCGTTCGACGATTCTGCCGGATGCGAAGTTTCGCCGTGGGCAACAGGGGGGGAACAGGCGGGCACGGGCCCAGCGGCTGTGGCATTCGGTTCGCTGCGCGCGTCGGGGGCGGGAGGCGCCTGCCGGCACCTCCCGCCCCCGCATCGCAGCCTATGCCGCCTCGGGCGGATCCATCGGACCCTTCCCTGCCTGGCCTGTCAACCGGCCCGGCGCCTCAGGGGTTCACCAGCCTGGCCCTTCCCCGTGCGGGTACGTCGCCGGCCGCAGTTCCGCCCGCATCAACCGCCTCGCAGCACCGCCTCCAGGGCCGCCACGAAGCGGGCGTTCTCCTCCGGCGTCCCCACCGTCACCCGCAGGTGGGTCGGCAGGCCGAAGGAGCCGCAGGGGCGCACCAGCACGCCGCGCCGCAGGAGCCGGTCGAACACCTCGGCCGCCGGCCGCCCCGCGTCGAACAGGACGAAGTTGGCCTCGCTGGCCACGTACGGCAGCCCCAGCCGCTCGAAGGCGGCGTAGAGATACGCCCTGCCCTCCCGGGTGAGGGCCTGGGTGCGCTGCAGGTGCTCCACGTCGTCCAGGGCCGCCAGCCCCGCCGCCACCGCGAGCCCGTTGACGCTGAAGGGATCCCGGGCGGTATAGAGCGGCGCCAGGACCTCCGGCCGCATGATCCCGTACCCGAGCCGGAGGCCGGCCATGCCGTAGATCTTGCTGAACGTCCGGGTGACCACCAGGTTGGGGTGGTCCAGCAGCAGCGAGCGGCTGTCAAACGGCGTCGTGTCGAACTCCCGGTAGGCCTCGTCCAGCACCACCAGGGTCGACGCCGGAATTCGCGCCATCGCCCGCCGCAGGTCCGCCTCGGGAAAGACCGCCCCGGTGGGGTTGTTGGGCCGGCAGAGGAAGAGCAGCCGTGCCCCATGCCGGGCCGCGGCCTCCGCCATCGCCGGCAGGTCCATGGTCCAGCCCGCCAGCGGCACCTCGACGACCTCCGCGCCCATCAGCTCGCCGACAAAGCGGTACGCCGAGAAGGAGGTCCCGGGCACCACGATCGGGTCGCCGGGCTCCAGGAAGACCTCGGCCAGCAGCCGGAAGACCTCGTCGGATCCGTTGCCCACCAGGAACCAGTCCGCCGGCAGGTCCCACAGGCGGCCCAGCCGCTCCCGGAGCGCCCGGGCGCTCCCCTCGGGGTAGGTGTGCGCCCTCGCCAGCGCCGCCCGGACCGCCTCCACCGCCCGGGGAGACGGCCCCAGCGGGTTCTCGTTCTGATTCAGCTTCACCAGGTCGGTGAGCCCCAGCTCCCGCTGCACGTCCTCCACGGGCTTGCCGGGAACGTAGGGCCTCATCGCCTGCACGGCGGCGCGCACACCCGCCACGGCCCTCACTCCTCCTTCTTCTCCCGCCGCTTCCCCCGCCGGCTGGCCAGCTGCTCCGCCACGTCCTGCGGGCCCAGGCCGTTGTCCACCAGGGCGACGAGGGTGTGGAACCAGACGTCTGCCACCTCGAAGGCCAGGTTCTCCCTGTCGCGGTTCTTCACGGCGAGGACCACCTCGGTGGCCTCCTCGCCGATCTTCTTGCAGTAGGCGTCGGGCCCCTTGCTGAAGAGCTTGCTGGTGTAGCTGGCGGGATCCGGGCGGGCCCGCCGGTCCAGCAGGACGGCGGTCACCTCCCGCAGGATCGTGCCGATGTCGTATGGCACCGTCTCGTCGGGCTGGATGGGCCAGAAGGCGGTGCCGATCATGGCGCGGGGAGAGCCGTCCACCCGCCGGGTGAAGCAGGAGTAGGTGCCCTCGTGACATGCCACCCCCTCCTGTTCCACGAGGAGCAGGAGCGAGTCGCCGTCGCAGTCGGTGCGCACCTCCCGGACCCGCTGGTAGTGGCCCGACGTGCCTCCCTTCTGCCACAGGCACTGCCGGCTCCGGGACCAGTACCAGGCGGTGCCGGTCTCGAGCGTGAGGTGCAGCGCTTCCTCGTTCATGTATGCCTGCATCAGCACCTGGCCGGTCCGCACGTCCTGCGCGATGGCCGGAATCAGCCCGTCCGGCCCCCACTTCAGCTTGACCGTCTCCATCATGATCGCACCAGCACCCCTCTCTCCCGGAGGAAGGCCTTCACCTCCCCCACCGTGTGCTCGCCGCTGTGGAAGATCGAGGCGGCCAGGGCGGCGTCGGCCCGGCCAGCGGTGAGAACTTCGGCGATGTCCGCCAGGCTCCCTGCCCCGCCGGATGCGATCACGGGGACCCCCACCGCGTCGGCCAGGGCCTGGTGGAGCGGGATGTCGTAGCCCTCGCGGGTGCCGTCGGCGTCCATGGACGTGACCAGCAGCTCGCCCGCGCCGCGCCGGGCGGCCTCCGCGGCCCAGGCCACCGCGTCGATGCCCGTGGGGGTCCGGCCGCCGTGCAGCCAGACCTCCCAGCCCCCCTCGGGCCGCCGCTTGCAGTCGATGGCCACCACCAGGGTGGAGGAGCCGAACTGGTCGGCGATCTCGTTGATGAGGTCAGGCCGGAGGACGGCCGCGGTGTTGACCGAGACCTTGTCCGCCCCGGCCCGCAGGTAGGCCTTCACGTGCTCCACCGTGCTGACACCCCCGCCGATGGTGAGCGGGATGAAGACCTGCTCCGCCGCGCGGCTCAGGAGGTCGAGGGTGGCCGCCCGCCCCTCGTAGGAGGCGTTGATGTCGAGGAAGACGATCTCGTCCGCCCCCTGCCGGTCGTACGCGGCGGCGAGCGCCACCGGGTCGCCGGCGTCCCAGGTGTTCAGGTGGAACTGGACGTTCTTGACCACCCGCCCGTCCCTGATGTCCAGGCAGGGGATGATGCGCTTCGCCAGGGGCACGCTGCCTTCGCCTCCTCCTCGCTCTTGCTGGAGCACGTCCTTAGCCGCCTCAGACCCCTCGGGCTGCCGCGCGCTGCGGCCACCGGGCGGTCCGATGCGACGCCACCACGGTCTACGGCGGCCTGCCGGCCTGCTGCCGGGCCGCCCGGGGCTACGGCTCCGGCGCAGCCTGCCGGCAGGCCGCGAGCGCTTCCTGCAGGTCGACGGCGCCCGTGTAGAGCGCTTTGCCGAGAATCGCCCCGACCAGGCCGGGGATCGCCATGAGCCGGCGGATGTCGTCCAGCGACGAGACCCCGCCGCTGGCGATGACGGCGAGCCCGGTCCGGCCCATGACCTCCAGTTCGGCGAAGTTGGGGCCCGTGAGCATCCCGTCGGTCGCGATGTCGGTGTAGAGGATGGTCCGCACCCCGGCGGCCCTCATCCGGGCCGCCAGGTCCACGGCCCGGACCTGCGTCACCTCCACCCAGCCCCGGGTGGCCACCAGGCCGTTCCGAGCGTCGATGGCCACGGCGATCCGGTCCGGGCCGAAGCGCTCCACCGCCCGGGCCGCCAGGTCGCCCTCCAGCGCCGAGGTGCCGATGATCGCCCGGGCGATCCCCAGCGCGAGCGCCGCCTCCACGGCCTCGAGGCTGCGCAGCCCGCCGCCCAGCTGAACCCGCACGCCGGGCACCGCAGGGTCAGCGGCCTGCTGCCCCGCCGCGCGGCGCGCAGCCTCCACAATGGCCCGCACGGCGGCGCCGTTCCGCGGACGGCCCTGCACGGCGCCGTCCAGGTCCACCACGTGGATCCAGCGGGCCCCGGCCGCCGCCCAGCGGGACGCCGCCCGCGCCGGGTCCGCATCGTAGACCGTGGCCTCGTCCATGCGGCCCTGCCGGAGCCGGACGACCTGGCCGCCCTTCAGATCGATCGCCGGGAAGAGCTCAAATCGCATACCATGCGCCCCCAGTTGGCCAGCATCGCAAGCCCCGCCCGGGAGGACTTCTCGGGGTGGAACTGGATGCCCAGCAGGTTATCGCGGCCCACGACCGATGCGAAGGTGCGGCCGTAGTCCGTCAACGCCAGTGTCGTGGGCAGCGGTTCCCCCTCCACGGCGTAGGTGTGGTCGAAGTAGGCCCAGAACGGCACCGGCAGCCCGGCGAAGAGCGGGTGGTCCACCTGCGGCGCCACCTGGTTCCAGCCGATTTGGGGGAGGCGCACCCCGTCGGGCAGCCGGGTCACCCGCCCCTCCAGGAGGCCCAGCCCCGGCTGCAGCCCGCCCTCCTCGCCGGCCTCGAACAGCAGCTGCATCCCCAGGCAGATGCCGAGGATCGGCCGGCCGGCCGCGGCCGCCTCCCGCACCGCCCGGTCGAGCCCGCGGCGGGCCAGGTTCCGCATGCCGGTGCCGAAGGCGCCCACGCCGGGGAGCACCAGGCCGTCCGCCCCGGCCACCGCTGCGGGGTCGTCGCTCAGTTCGGCGCTGTGGCCCACGGCCCGCAGGGCGTTCCGGACGCTGGCCAGGTTGCCCATGCCGTAGTCGACGATGACGATCCGGGCCATCACAGCAGGGCTCCCTTGGTCGAGGGGATCCCCTGGACCCGGGGATCCAGCGCCACGGCATCGGACAGGGCCCGGGCGAAGGCCTTGAAGAGCGCCTCGATCATGTGGTGGGTGTTCTGGCCGTAGTGCACCTTCAGGTGCAGGGTGATGCCGGCGTTGATGGACAGGGCCCGGAAGAACTCCAGCACCAGCTCGGTGTCGAACTCGCCCACCTTCTGGGCGGGAAAGGCGGCGTCGAAGTGCAGGTACGGGCGCCCGCTCACGTCGATGGCGGCGAAGGCGAGGGTCTCGTCGAAGGGGACGAAGGCCGAGCCGTAGCGCCAGATCCCGGCGCCGTCGCCGAGAGCCCGGCGCAGCGCCTGCCCCAGGGTGATTCCGGTGTCCTCCACCGTGTGGTGGGCGTCGATCTCCAGGTCGCCCCTTGCCCGCACGGTGAGGTCGAAGTGCCCGTGGCGGGCGATCTGGTGGAGCATGTGGTCGAAGAAGGGCACGCCGGTGGCGATCTCCGCCCGACCGGCGCCGTCCAGCCGCCAGGTGACGGCGATGTCGGTCTCACGGGTCCTCCGGGCCACCTGCCCGAGTCGCTCTGCCATGATCTCTGCCTCCTCGTATCGCCCTGGACGCCGCCTGCCGTGGCCGTCGGCGCCCGCCGCCACTGCAGCTACTTCCCGAGGCGGACCTGCATGGCGCCGGCGTGCGCCTGCAGGTCCTCGGTGAGGGCGAGCTGCACGGCGTGGGGCGCCTGAGCCCGGAACGCCGCCTCGCTGTAACAGGTCACGGCCGACCGCTTGATGAAGGTCTCCACGTTCACGGGCGAGGCGTAGCGGGCCGTACCCTCGGTGGGGATCACGTTGGACGGACCGGCGATGTAGTCGCCGATGGGTTCGGGGGTCCACGGGCCCATGAAGATGGACCCGGCGTGGCGCACCATGGGCAGGAAGGCCCACGGATCGGCCACGTTGACCTCCAGGTGCTCCGGTCCGACGGCGTTGACGATGTCGGCCGCCTCCCGGAGGCTGGAGACCAGGAGCGCAGCCCCCAGTTCGGCCACCGAGCGGCTGATCGTCCCGGCCCGGGGCAGGGCGGCGGTCTGCCGCTCCATCGCCTCGCCGATCCGGGCGACCCGGTCATGCCCTGCCGTGGTGACGAGGATGACCATGCCGTTGGGGTGCTCGGCCTGCGCCAGCAGGTCTGCGGCCAGCCACTCGGCGTCGACGGAGCCGTCGTCCACGGCCAGCACCTCGGTCGGGCCGGCCAGCATGTCAATGCCCACCGGGCCGAAGACCAGCTTCTTGGCGAGGGTGACGTAGTAGTTGCCGGGGCCGGCGATCATGTCGACCCTCGGGACGGTCGCAGTGCCGTAGGCCATCGCCCCGATGGCCTGGGCGCCGCCGACCTTGTAGACCGCCTTCACCCCGCAGGCCCGGGCGGCCGCCAGCATGTGCGGGTCGATACGCCCCTCCCGGTCCGGCGGCGTGCAGACGATCACCTCGCGCACGCCGGCCACCACAGCGGGGATGGCGGTCATCAGCAGGCAGGAGAAGAGCGGCGCGGAGCCCCCGGGCACGTAGATGCCCGCCCGGTCGACGGGCCGCACCTGCTGCCCCAGGATCGTGCCGTCCGGCCGGGTCATGAACCAGGAGTTGGGCACCTGGGGCCGGTGGAAGGCGGCGATGTTGTCGACCGCCACCTGCAGCGCGGCCCGGAACGCCTCGGTCACCTGCGCCTCGGCCGCCGCGAACTCTGCCTCGGTCACCATGAGGCCGGCCTCCCGCAGGTCGGCCCCGTCGAACCGCCGGGTCAGGTCATAGAGGGCGTCGTCGCCCTCCGACCGCACCCGCTCCAGGATGGCGCGCACCTGCGCCTCGATCTCGGGGTAAAACTGGCTCCTGCGCTGATCCAGGAACTGCAGGAACGCCTGCGGGTCCCACTGCTTCAACAATGCTCTGCGCCTCCTCGCCCTCTGCGACCACAGGCGGGCTTTACATAGAATAGAACGACTCCCGAAAGGAGGTCGGTCACCATCAACCAGCCGAACGATTTCCAGCCAACGGCAGGCCTGCCGCCCACCGGCGGGCCGACGTCCAGGGTTCCGCCGTCCGCCAGCTCACCTGCCGACGCTCCGCAGCCAACCGGTCCCCTCACCGGGGAGCAGGCGCTCCACCTGCTCGCGCTGATGGGCCACCTGGCGCAGAAGGCGCAGCGGGCCTCCGTCCCGGGCGCCGCCGCGTCCGGCGGCCAAGGCGCGCCGTCGGAGGCGGACGGGCCGGCGTACCGGAGCTACACCTCGGGGCCCCACCGGGCGGGAGGCACGGCCCCCGTCCCGCTGGTGGCGGGCGTCCCGCTGCCGGTGCTGCCGGCCGGCGTCGTCGACCGCAACTACTGGTTCCCGGACAGGTCCCGCAGCCCGATCCGCCCCCTCAGGCTCTGGACGATCGGGCCGATCCGCTCCGCCTGGAGCCTGTAGGCCGCCCGGTTGGCGATGAGCCGCATGGAGGAGGTCCATAGCTCCTCCACCACCACCAGGTTGTTCTCGCGCAGGGTGCGGCCGGTCTCGACGATGTCGACGATGAGGTCGGCCAGCCCCACCTTCGGGGCCACCTCGATGGAGCCGTGCAGGAAGATGGTCTCCACCTGGATGCCCCGGCTGTTGAAGTACGCCTCCGTCATGCGGGGGTACTTGGTCGCCACGCGCTGGGTGGAGCGCCCGCTCAGCAGGGCCTTGGCGTCGACCCCCGCCGGGGCCGCCAGCACGAAGCGGCACTGGCTGTAGCCCAGGTCCAGCAGCTCGTAGACCTGCGGCTCGGCCTCCATCAGCACGTTCTTGCCCACGATCCCCAGGTCGGCGGCCCCGTACTCTACATAGGTGGGCACGTCCGAGTCCCGGGCGATGATGAAGCGCGTGCCCTGCGCCGGGCACTCGATGTACAGGCTGCGCCCCTCGTCTTCCTCCAGTTCGGGCCCCGCCAGGCCGGCCTCACGCAGGAAGCGGACCGTGGCCGCGTAGGGGCGGCCCTTGGGCAGGGCGATGGTCAGCGGCGACATGTATCCAGGCTCCCTTCTGGCTAGTGGATCGACGGCACCTCGGGGCTGAGCACCCGCGCGGCGCCCCGGGCCCGGGCGTAGGTGGCCAGCTCCTCCCCCGTCCGTCCCAGCAGATCCACCTCCACGGCGAGCCCCTGGGCCCTGAGGCGGGCCGCCCAGGCGATGGCGTCGGCCTCGCGGCCCGGCGGGCAGGCGATGACGGCGTCGAGGCCCGGCAGTGCAGCAGTGCACCCCTGCTGCTCCTGGGCCATCAGCAGCCGGTCCACCTCCAGGGCGCACCCCGTCGCGGCCAGGGGCGTGCCGAACTCGCTGAGCAGGTTGTCGTACCGGCCCCCGCCCATGACCGGGGCGCCGATGCCCGGCAGGTATCCCTCGAAGACGACACCGGTGTAGTAGCCCAGCGAGCGGACCAGCCCCAGGTCGAGGCTCACCCGGTCTGCCACGCCGAGGGCCTCGAGCAGCTCGAGGACCCGTGCCAGGTGCGCCAGGGCTCCGGCCACCTCGGCGCCCGCGCCCTGAAACCGCTCCTGCGCCTGGGCGAGGGTGCCGTGGAAGTGGACCAGCCCCAGGAGCAGCTCCGCCCGGTCGCCGACGAGGCCGGCCCGGGCGACGCCGTTCTCGAAGGCCACCAGGTCCCGGCAGACCATCGCCTCCTTAAGCTCCGCGGCCGTCCCGGGGGCCACGCCGACCGCGCGGAAGAGGCCCTCCACGATGCCCACGTGGCCGAGGCCAATGCGGAAACCCTCCAGCCCCGCGGCCTTCACCGCGGCGCAGGCCAGGGCGATCACCTCCGCGTCCGCCGCCTCGCCGGGCGCGCCCACCAGCTCCACCCCGGCCTGCCAGATCTCGCTGGCGGCGCCTGCCCGCAGGTCCCGGTGGCGGAAGACGGGGGCGAAGTAGGCGAGCCTGAGGGGCAGGCTCTCGCCGTTGAGGCGCGTCGCCGCCAGGCGGGCGATGGGGGTGGTCATGTCCGGCCGCAGGGCGAGCGTGCGCCCCTTCCGGTCGAACAGCTGGTAGAGATCCTCCGGGCGCCCCCAGTTCCCCGCGCCCGCCGCAACGGCCTCCAGGTACTCGATGACCGGGGTGGCCACCTCACGGTAACCCCAGGTGCGGAAGACGCCATCGAGTTGGTCCGACAGCCGGCGCATCCGGGCCGCCTCGCCGGGAAGGCGGTCTCGGACCCCCTCGGGCACCTGCGTGCGGGTGACGGGCATGCTCACGGCGATCCCCTCCGCGCTTTAGTTGGCTAATGTGGTAACAAACTAAAAAGAGGTTACCATAAATGGACACGCCGGTCAAGGGGAATCGAGTAGACCGTAGGGTCGCCCTACGGCCTCTCACAACACCGGACATGCGGGTCACGCATCCGGCGTTTCGTCAAGCACTCCGAGTCGATTC
>NZ_JAGGLG010000025.1 GCF_017874315.1 Symbiobacterium terraclitae
TCAGACAGCGCATGAAGAAGTAGGCACGATCGTTGATATCCAATCATTGGGAGTCTGCCCCTATCTCACGTGCGGTTACCCGGACAGGCTCCTAGTCGCTGCATTTTCACCACGAGGTTGCACTCTAGCTGCATACTGGACTTCGGAGTTGGTATCTTCAGTAACGACCGCGACCGCTACTGGAGAGCGGAGGTCAGGTCCTTAATGAGACTCACGACCCACGCCCAGATCAACAATCCGAGTTCAGCTCGAAGCTGAAGTTGACTGTGACCTTGATTGCGACCACCTCCTTCAGAGGCAGGCCGGCGGCGTGTACTCCGGGTCAAAGGGTAACACGGAACACGCTTTCAGGTCAGTCGAATCCTGTAGGTGTGTTCCGTGTTTCGTTCGCAAGTCTTCGACTGACTGGGCGGGACCTTCCCTCCGCTGCCGGTTGCGATGTCGTGTGGCAAGGCGCGGCAAGCCGCGAGCAACCCCGGGTGACGTGCGCGGACATCGGTGTAATGGGAAAGGAGCCCGCGGCGTGGGGCCCTGGGAGGCCGCAAGTTGCCGCCACAAACCTGAAGCGTGGTCGCAGCACTGCCTGAACAGACTGGGACGACCACTATCGCATAGCGGAGATCATAGCCCTTGTGCGACGCACGAGCCACGTCCGAATCACCGATCCGGCGTTCAGCTCAAGGCTGATGTAGACTGTGGCCTTCACTGCGGCTACCGCCTTCCAGAGGCGGGCCTGCGGCAACTACTCCCGGCCACATGCTAACACGGAACGCGCCTTCGGGTCAGTCGAACGCTGGAGGCGCGTCCCGTTTTTCGTTCGCTAACATTCGACAGCGCGTTGACCCACTCGACCGCAGTGCCGCACTCACGTAATACTGAGTGTGGCCGCCGGAGCCCGTTGGGTGCTCAAGGACGGCCGCGCAGCGTCGCCCGTCTGCCCAAGCAGGTACGTGGCGGTGAGTCGGCCCCGGCGGCCTGGGCAACACGGGTGTTCTCCTCGATCTGGGCCTGGCAGAGCGCCAACTGAGCCTGCAGCCGAAGGGCCTCTGCCCGCGTCTCGCCCAGCTGCCACCCGAGGAAGCCGCCAACCACCCCACCGACCAAGCCAAGAAAGATCGTTTCCTCCCTGTTCAGGCTCTGCGTCAGGAGCGGGTTGATCAAATAGCCTACCAGATAGCCGATCAGTGCTCCGGTTGTCGCGTACAGGTAAGCCACTCTGCCCGCCCGAAGCCAGACGCGCGCCGCGTGCTCCCGAAGATAGCCCGGAAAATACCTGTCCACGTCACGTCCTCCCCGATCCATCTCCGGTGCCAAAACCCATTCCTCGTAGATTGTTGCAAAATTAACGGTCGCCTGTCAACACAGGCGACCGCGTTCGCGTCTACTCACTGAACAGCGCATCCGCAAACTGCTTCGGGTCGAACGGCTGCAGGTCGTCGAGCCGCTCGCCCACGCCGATGAACTTCACCGGCACCTGCACCGTGTCCGTGATCGCCACCACGACGCCGCCTTTGGCCGTGCCGTCCAGCTTCGTCAGGGCGATGCCGGTGACGCCGGCGACCTCCTTGAAGAGCTTCGTCTGCTGGATGGCGTTCTGCCCGGTGGTGGCGTCCAGCACCAGCAGCGTCTCGTGCGGTGCGCCCGGCACCTCCCGGCCGAGCACCCGGGCAATCTTGCCCAGCTCGTCCATCAGGTGGCCCTTGTTGTGCAGCCGGCCGGCAGTGTCCACGATGAGCACGTCAGCCCCCCGCTCCTTCGCCACCTGCACGCCGTCGAAGGCCACGGCCGCCGGGTCCGCGCCCTCGGCCCGGGCCACCACCTCCACACCGGCCCGCTCGCCCCAGACCTTCAGCTGGTCGATGGCCGCCGCGCGGAAGGTGTCCGCCGCAGCCAGGATGACCTTCATCCCGCGGTCCTCCCGCAGGTGGCGGGCCAGCTTGCCGATGGTCGTCGTCTTGCCCACGCCGTTCACGCCCACCACCAGGATGACGGTGAGGCCGCCCTCGTTCAGGTTGAGCGGCGCGACCTGAGAGCCCAGCCGCTCGGCCACCAGCTCCTTCAGCAGCGGCAGCAGCTCGTCGCCGTTCTTCAGCCCCCGCACGCGCGCCTGCCGGCGCAGCTCCTCCACCAGCCGGGAGGAGGTCGTCACGCCCACGTCGCCGCGGATGAGGGCCTCCTCCAGCTCGTCGAACAGCTCGTCGTCGATCTTGCGGAAGACGCTCATCACCGTGTTCACCTGGCCGACGAGCGCCTCTTTCGTCTTCTGCAGACCTGCCTTCAACCGGTCAAAGAATCCCACAGGGCTCGCTCCTTCGCAAAGACTCCGCTTGCTCTATGCTCCCCGTTGTGCGGAAGCGGAAACCGCCCGCCGGGGCCGGGGTCAGTTCAGGACAGCAGCCAGTTCAGGATCGACTCCACCCCGAGCAGGATGATCACCAGGAGGGCGATCAGCACCCCGTAGACCCAGCCCGGCAGCCGCCGCCCATCGTGCTCGACCGGCCGCCCGCTCTCGTCCAGCTGAATGTCGTCCTTCGCCATCTAGCTCGCCTCCGTTTCGATGTCCACCAGCCGGACGGAGACCACTCGGGAAACGCCAGTCCCCTCCATGGTCACCCCGTACAGCGTGTCTGCCACCTCCATGGTTCCCCGTTGATGCGTGATGCATATGAACTGG
Source organism: Symbiobacterium terraclitae (assembly GCF_017874315.1). Classification (NCBI taxonomy): domain Bacteria; kingdom Bacillati; phylum Bacillota; class Clostridia; order Eubacteriales; family Symbiobacteriaceae; genus Symbiobacterium; species Symbiobacterium terraclitae. The sequence continues at coordinate 2,675 of NZ_JAGGLG010000025.1, forward strand.
CTTTCCCGGGACGCGTTCTGCAGGTAGCGGCCGAACCGCTCCACGTTGGCCTCGTCCAGCGCCGCCTCCACCTCGTCCAGCACCACGAAGGGCGACGGCCGCACCCGGAGCAGGGCGAAGAGCAGGGCGATGGCCGTCATCGCCCGCTCGCCGCCCGAGAGCAGGCTCAGGGGCTGCGCCTTCTTGCCCGGCGGCTGGGCGATGATCTCGATGCCCGTCTCCAGCAGGTCGTTCTCGTCCACCAGCTGCAGGTCGGCCTTGCCGCCCTCGAACAGCTCGCCGAAGACCTGCTGGAAGGCCCGGCGGATCTCCTGGAACGACTCGTAGAAGTGGGTCTTGATCCGCTTGTCCAGCTCCTTGATCGCCCGATACAGCGAGGACTTCGCCTCCTCCAGGTCCGCCTCCTGCGCCTGGAGGAAGGCGAGCCGCTCCCGGGCGTTCCGGTAGTCGTCGATCGCCTGCAGGTTCACCGGCCCCAGCTCGCGGATCTGCTCCCGCAGCGCGGCGATGCGGGCCCGGGCAAACTCCGTCTCCTCCTCCGGCAGCGCCCGCTCCAGGGCCGCCGCCGGCGTCAGCTCATACTGCTCTGCCAGCCGGGCCACCAGCCCCTCCTGCTCCGACGTCAGGCGGGCCTCCTCCACCTCGCCCTGCTGGCACCGGTTCTGCAGCTCGGTCTGGCTCCGGCGCAGGCTGCGCAGCTCCCGCTCCCGGGCATTCACCTGCTCCTGGGCGGCCAGCTTGCGGGCCTGCACGCTGTCCCGCTCCTCGGCCAGGCGGGCCCGGGACAGGGCCGCCTCCTCCGCCTCGGCGCGGGCTGCCTCCAGGTCGGCGGCCAGCTCCTCCAGGCGGGCGGCGAGCGCCGCCTGCTCCTGCTCCCGCTGGTCGCGGTCGGCCAGCAGCCCCGTCCGCTCCGACTCGGCGCGGCGCCGCTGCGCCTCCACGCCCCGCAGCTGCTCCTGCAGCCCGGCGAGGCGCACCTGCACGTCCGTGAGCTCCTGCCGCCGCCGGGCCAGCGCCTCGTCCCGCTGCCGGCCGTCCGCCGTCAGGCGGCCGACCTCGGCCTCCAGCGCCTCGCGCTCCGCGCCGAGGAACGCCAGCTCCTCCCGCAGCGCGGCGGCGGACTCCCGGGCCGCCCGGATCTCGGCCTCGATGGCCGCGCCTTCCTGGGCGTGGGTCTCCAGGAGCTGCGCCCAGCGGCGCGCCTCGTCGGCCAGCCGCTGCTCGTCTCCCTCGGTCTGGGTCAGCCGTGTCTCAAGAGCGCGCAGCCGGCCCTCGGCCTCCTGGATCCGCTGGCCCAGCGCCGTCCGGCGCGCCTGCTCCGCCTCGTAGGCCGCACGGGTCTCCTGCAGCTCGCCCTTGAGCGCCGCCAGCCTGGCCGTCAGCTCCTCCCGCTCCCGCTCGCGGGCCAGCAGGCCCGAACCCTGCCCGCCGGCAGCGCCGCCGGTCAGGGCGCCGCCTGCGGCCAGCAGCTCGCCGTCCAGCGTGACCACCCGGAAGCGCTGGCCGGTCTTGCGGCCCAGCGCCAGCGCGGCATCCAAGTTCTCCGCGATCAGGGTGCGGCCCAGCAGCGCGGCGATGGCGGGCCGGAAGCGCTCCTCGAAGCGGACCAGGTCGATGGCCACGCCCAGGATGCCCGGTGCCCCTCGGAACTCCCGCTCCTCGTCCGGCCGGTAGGACTGGGGCCGGATGGTGTTCAGCGGCAGGAAGGTCGCCCGCCCCCCGCCGGTGCGCTTCAGGTGCTCGATGGCCGCCTTGGCGCCCTCGTCGGTGGCGGTGATCAGGTTCTGGACCGCGCCGCCCAGGGCCACCTCGATCGCCTTCTCGTACCGGGCCTCCGTGCGGATGACCTCGGCGACGGCCCCCAGGACGTCGGCCGCCCAGGGGGCGCCCTTCTCCCGCCCCTGCAGGACGGTGCGGGGCCCCCGTTGGTAGCCTTCGAACCCGCTGATCAGTTCCTCGATTGCGCCGAGGCGCGACGAGGCGGCCTGGATCTGCTCCCTGAGCTCCGCGTGCCGGGCCTGCAGCGCCTGGAGGCGCCGGTCCGTGGCGTTGCGCTCGGCCGCCAGTTCGGCCAGCTCCGCCTGGTGTGCGGCCCGCTGCCGCTCCAGTTCGCCCCTGGCCTCGGCCAGCTGCGCCGTGCGCTCGCTGGTCCGGGCGGCGTCCGACTCCGCCCGCTCCCGCTCGGCCTGAAGGCGCGCCAGCCGCCGGGCAGCCTCCTCGGCCGCCCGGTCCGCAGCCTGGGCGCCGTTGCGCTTCTCGGCCTCCAGCTGCAGGACGGCGACGATGCGGTCCTTGCGCGCCTCCACCTCAGCCTGCGCCGCGAGGCTGGCGCGCTCGGCCTCCTGGCACGCGGCCTCCAGGGCCTCCAGCTCTTCGCACAGGCCGGCGGCATCCTGCCGGACCGCAGCCTCCCGCTCCGCCAGGCCCGCCAGCTCGGCCTCCACCTGCTTGAGCCTCCCCGACAGCGCCTCCAGCTCGCGGGCGAGGCGCGCCCGGTCGGCCTCCACGGCCTGCTGCTGCTGCTGGGCCAGAGCCAGGCGCCCCTCGGCCCGCTCCTGCCGGCCGGCGGCCTCGGCGAGCTGAACGGAGAGCACGCCCAGCTCCTCGTCCAGCGCGGCGACCAGCTGGCGCGCCACCTCCAGGGCCTCCTCGGCGGCCTGCATCCGCTGTGCGACGTCCGCCGCCTTCTGGGCGAGGGCGGCGTTCTCGGCCCGCTGCTGCTCCAGCCTGGCCATCACGCCCTTGAGCTGGTAGGCGAGCAGCCCGACGTCCAGCCGGGTCAGCTCCCGGTCCAGTTCGGTGTAGAGGCCGGCCTTCTCGGCCTGCTGAGCCAGCGTGTCCATGTTGGCGGTCAGCTCGCCGATGATGTCCGTGATGCGCAGCAGGTTCTGCTCGGTCTCCTGCAGGCGGCGCTGCGCCTCCCGCTTTCGCGCCTTGTAGCGGGAGATGCCGGCGGCCTCCTCGAACAGGGCGCGCCGGTCTTCGGGCTTGGAGGAGAGGATCTCGTCGATGCGCCCCTGCCCGATGATCGAGTAGTTCTCCTTGCCGATGCCGGTATCCAAGAAGAGGTCCTGCACGTCCTTCAGCCGGCAGGGGACCTGGTTGATGAAGTACTCGCCCTCGCCGGAGCGGTCCACCCGGCGGGTGATCATGACCTCGGTGAAGTCGAGGGGCAGGGCGCCGTCGCTGTTATCCAGCACCAGCGAGACCTCGGCGAAGCCCATGGCCCGCTTGCCGTCGCTGCCGGCGAAGATGACGTCGGCCATCGACCCGCCCCGCAGCGCCCGGGCGGACTGCTCGCCCAGCACCCAGCGGATCGCATCGGACACGTTGGACTTGCCGGAGCCGTTGGGCCCGACAACGGCCGTGATGCCAGGGGTGAATTCCAGCTCGGTCTTTTCCGCGAAGGACTTGAAGCCAAAGATCTCCAAACGCTTCAGGTACAATACTCGCTGCCTCCTCAACCAAGGAGGGCGCCCGCTTGCCGCGATCCAGGCGCCTCGTGCGACTGCTCGTATTCGACAGCAAGGCAGAACTCTCCTGCGCGGGCCGCCCCCCGCACCGGCGGGCACGAAACGAGCCGCCTGCTCTGCCGTGCAGGCGGCTGTTCCTCTTGCTCGGTTGTGCTGCTACCGTGGTTCCACGATGAATCGGATCGCTGTGCGCTCCTCGCCTTCGATGGCGATCTCGGCAAAGGCCGGTACGGCCACGAGGTCGATGCCGTTCGGTGCCACGTACCCCCGGGCGATCGCAATCGCCTTAACCGCCTGGTTGACCGCTCCCGCTCCAACAGCCTGAACCTCAGCGCTGCCTTTCTCCCGCAGGACTGCAGCAAGAGCACCTGCTACCGATTTCGGGTTCGACGTTGCTGACACCTTTAGTGCTTCCATAACCATTCCCCCCATTACCAGAACAGCGCTGCATAGAATATAGGTATCCCTTATTGTCTATTCGATGTCGTTGTCCTTTTTCCCTCTATCGTCGTAAAGATTTCTCTAGGAATATAGCGATCAATTCGAATAAAGACCGGTCCGGTACCCCGTGAGGCCACCCGGGCGGGCTAGCCCGGGCGGTGCTCGCCCGTCAGCGCCTGCCGTGCGGCCTCCTGCTCCGCCTCCTTCTTGTTGCGGCCCCACCCCGTGCCCAGCAGCGTGCCCTGGTAGTACACGCCCACCTGGAACCGCTTGAGGTGCGCCGGCCCTTCCTCGAGGAGCAGCCGGTACTCGGGGGCCATCGCGCCCTCGCGCTGCAGCCGCTCCTGGAGCTGCGTCTTGTAGTCGACCCGCACCTGCCCCTGCCGGGCGGCCTCCACCAGCGGCCCCAGCTCGCGCAGCACGAAGCGCTGCGCCGCCTCCAGGCCGCCGTCCAGGTAGAGCGCGCCCACCAGCGCCTCGAAGCCGTCCGAGAGCGTGGAGTCGCGGTCCCGGCCGGTCACCGCCTCGCCCCGGCCGAAGCGCATGCGCTGCCCGAGCCCCAGGGCGCGGGCGCGGGAGGCCAGCGACGGCTCGCAGACGACGGCCGCCCGGATCCGCGTCAGCTCGCCCTCCGGCAGGTCGGGGAACTGCGCGTACAGGTGTGCGGCGATCACCATACCCACCACGCTGTCGCCCAGGAACTCCAGGCGTTCGTTCGCCCGGGCCTTCGGGTGCTCGTTGGCGTAGGTGGTATGCGTAAGGGCCTCCAAGAGCAGCGATTCGTCCTTGAACTCGTGGCCCACGGCCTGGGCGCACCAGGCGCGCCGTTCCGGGTCCAGTACGGACACGGCCATCCCTCCCGGAGATGAAAAGCCCCGCACCGCCGCTGCAGTAGTTGCGCGTCGTTACGGGACTTTGCACGTACAGTCGGTCATTCGCACGCTACTTGTGCTCTTTGATGTAGGCCACCGCTGCACCGACGGTGGTGAGCTTCTCGGCGTCCTCGTCGGGCACCTCGATCTCGAACTCCTCTTCCAGGGCCATGATCAGCTCCACGATATCCAGGGAGTCGGCGCCGAGATCCTCGATGAACGAGGCCTCGGGCGTCACCTCCTCCTCCTCGACCGACAGCTGTTCGACGATAATCGCCTTCACCTTTTCGAAGATCGGATCCGCAGACATGGGCAGGTTCACCTCCTCTCAAGGTATCGGCACCCAGTACCGGAAAGTGCTAGTACATGGTCAGGCCACCGTCGACCGCGAGGGTCTGCCCGGTGATATACGCTCCCCCGGGACCGGCGAGAAAAACCACCGCCGCGGCGACGTCTTCGGGCCTGCCAAAACGCTCGAGGGGAATCTGCCGGAGGAAGTTCTCCCGCTGCTGCTCGCTGAGCTCCAGCAGCATGCCGGCGTCAATGGCGCCCGGGGCCACGCAGTTCACCGTGATGTTCCGGCTGCCCAGCTCCCGTGCCACCGACCGGGTGAGCCCGACCAGGCCGGCCTTCGCGGCCGAGTAGTTGGCCTGCCCGGGGTTTCCCGCCAGCCCGGCCACGGATCCGATGTTGATGATGCGCCCGCTCCGGGCCTTCATCATCGGGCGGGTGACGGCCTTGATGCAGAGGAAGGCGCCCTTCAGGTTCGTGTCGAGCACGTCGTCCCAGTCGGACTCCTTCATCCGGGCCAGCAGGGTGTCGCGGTTGATGCCGGCGTTGTTCACCAGGATGTCGACCCTGCCGAACCGGTCCAGCGCCGCCTTCACCAGCGCCTCGGCGCCCTCGGCCGTCGACACGTCGGCCTGCACCGCCAGGCCGGCCGACCCGGCCTCCTCGATCTGGCGCACCAGGGCCTCGGCCTTCTCGGCGCTCCGGGCGTAGTTCACCACCACGGAGGCCCCTTCCCGGGCCAGGGCCAGCGCGATGGCCTGGCCCAGGCCGCCGGTGGCGCCGGTAACAATTGCCACCTGATCAGATAGGTTCATCTTAGCAGACCCTCCCCAGGGAATCAAGCACCCGCGCCAGGGAGGCCGGGTCCTCCACGTGCAGGGCGGTCGCGCCCTTGTCGATCTTCCGCAGGAAGCCGGTGAGCGTCCGGGAGGGGCCCACCTCGATGAAGGTATCCACCCCGTCGGCGATCATGCGGCGCACCGACTCCTCCCAGCGCACCGGCCGGGAGACCTGCTCGATCAGCAGGCGCCGGATCTCGCCGGCCTGCGTGACGTAGTCGGCGGTGACGTTGGCCACCACCGGGATCTGGGCGTCGCGCAGCGGAACCGCCGCCAGGGCCTCGGCCAGCCGCTCACCCGCGGGCGTGAGCAGCCGGGAGTGGAAGGGCGCCGTGACGGAGAGCCTGACCGCCCTCCCGCCCGCGGCCACGGCCAGCGCCATGCACCGCTCCACCGCCGGGGTGTGGCCCGAGACCACCACCTGGCCGGGGCAGTTGTAGTTGGCCCCCTCCACGTGGAGACCGGTCTCCCGGGCCGCCTGTGCGCAGAGTTCGTCCACCTGCTCGGTGGGCAGCCCCAGGATCGCCGCCATGCACCCGACGCCCAGCGGCACCGCCTCCTGCATGTAGGTGCCCCGCAGCCGCACGAGGGGTACCGCCTCCTCGAAGGTCAGCACCCCGGCGGCCACCAGTGCGCTGTACTCGCCCAGCGAGAGGCCGGCGGAGACGTCGGGCCGGATGCCCTGCTCCTCCAGGAGCTCCAGGCAGGCCACCGAGAGCGCCAGGATGGCGGGCTGCTGGTTTGCCGTCTTCTTCAGTTCCTCTTCCGGCCCCTCCCAGCAGAGGCGGGTCAGATCGAAGCCGACCAGCTCGTTCAGCTGCTCGAAGCGGCGGGCGACGGCGGGATACTGACGGGCCAGCTCCAGGCCCATGCCCACGTACTGGGCGCCCTGCCCGGGGAAGAGGAAGCCGATTTTCGCCATGCCGATATAGCCTCTTTCCTACAGAGTGTTCGCTCCGATTATCGACCAGCTGGCCGCCGGTCTAGTCAACCTCGTGGAAGATGATGCCCAGGGCGCCCGGTCCTGCGTGGCAGGCCACCACGGCGCCGAGGTCCCCCACCAGGTACTCCTCCACCTGGTAGTGCCGCTTGACCTCCTCGCCCCACGCCCGCGCCTCGTCGGGCGACTGCGTGTGGACGATGGCCAGACGGATGCGCCGGCCCGGCGGCACGCGCTGCTGCATGATCTCCTGGGCCCGGGCCAGCACGCGGGAGCGGCCGCGCACCTTGTCGGCGGGCGCCACCACGCCCTCCCGGTCCACCTGGAGGATGAGCTTGAGGCCGAGGAGCGAGCCCAGCAGCGCCTGCGCCTTGCCGATGCGGCCGTTGCGCTGCAGAAACTCCAGCGTGTCGATGGTGAAGAGGATGTTCATCCGTTCGCAGGTCGCCTGCGCCCAGGCGACGATCTCCTCCCGGCTCTTCCCTTCCCGGGCCATGCGGGCCGCGCCGAGCACCACCAGGCCGAGGCCCAGCGAGACGGTCCGGGAGTCGATCACGCTGATGCGGGCCTCCGGCAGCATCTGCGCGGCGATCTGCGCCGACTGCGACGTGCCGGACATCCGGGACGAGATGTGGATGGAGACGATCTCGTCGCCCGCCTCGTGGATGCGCCGGTAGCGCTCCAGGAAGTCGCCCGGAGCGGGGTTGGCGGTGCTGGGATGGTGGGGGCTCTCCTTGAGCTTGGCCCAGAAGCCGGCCGAATCCAGGTTCACGCCGTCCAGGTACGACTCCGGGCCGAAGTTGACTGTGAGCGGCACCACCTCAATGCCGTACTCCTCGCAGAGCGCCTTCGGCAGGTCGGCGGTGCTGTCGGTGACGATGCGGATCCCCATCTCCGGTCCTCCCCCTTTGCTCTGTCTGCCCCCCTCGGAGGCTTTCGCCATCTCTATCGCTCCCGGCGAGCGCCGGGGCGGATCACACCCGATCACCCATCGCCCCGGTGCGGCGCCGGAGCGCCCCACACCGTCTCTGTCGCCCCCGGCGGCGCCAGGGCCTCACCGACCCCAGCGGAGCGCCAGGGCGCCCCACACCAGTCCGGCCCCGAAGGAGACGCAGACGACCCGGTCGCCGTCCTGCAGCCGTCCCTCCTCCAGCGCCTCGGCAAGAGCCACGGGAATCGAGGCCGACGAGGTGTTGCCGTAGCGGTCGAGGTTGACCACCACCCGCTCCGGGTCGAGCCCCAGGCGCTTCACCGCGCTGTCGATGATGCGGGTGTTGGCCTGGTGCGGCACCAGCAGGTCGATGTCGGAGACGCCGAAACCGGCCTTCTCCACCACCTGCACGGTCGCCTCGTTCATGACCCGCACGGCGAACTTGAACACCTCGGAGCCGTTCATCTGTACGTAGTGCAGCCCCCGGGCCACCGTCTCGGGCGACGTGGGCATGCGCGAGCCGCCGGCCGGGATGTTCAGGTGGCAGGCCCCCGATCCCTCCGAGCCCAGCACGGAGGCCAGGATGCCCCGCCCCTCCGAGACGGGCTGCAGCACCGCGGCGCCGGCCGCATCGCCGAAGAGCACGCAGGTGCTCCGGTCCTTCCAGTTCACCACCTTGGAAAGCAGTTCCACGCCGATCACCAGGGCACAGTTGTAAAGCCCCGTGGCGATCGACTGCTGCGCCATGACGACGCCGTAAACCCAGCCCGGGCACGCCGCCGAGAGGTCGAAGGCGGCGGCGCCGTGCGCGCCGATGGCGTCCTGCACGAGGACCGCGGTCGCCGGGAAGGGCATGTCGGGCGTGACGGTGGCGCAGATGATCAGATCCACCTGATCGGGCGTGACCCCGGCCTGCGCCATGGCCTTCCGGGCCGCCCGGATCGCGTAGTCGGAGCTGGCCTCTTCGGGGGCGGCGATCCGGCGCTCCCGGATGCCGGTGCGCGTCCGGATCCATTCATCCGAGGTCTCCACCATCCGCTCCAGCTCCTGGTTGGTGAGGACCCGTTCAGGCACCGCCGCGCCGATGCCGGTGATGCCAACGGGGCGCAAACTCATCCTGGGGAATCCCCCTTGTCCTTGGGTTTCTGTGCGGGCAGCTTCGCCACAGCGTCTGCCAACCGGCCGATGACGTCGCCCTCCAGGGCGAGCTTCATCACCCGGATGCCGCTTCGGATGGCGTGGGCGTTGGACGAGCCGTGGCACTTGACCACCGGGGCCTTGAGTCCCAGCAGCAGGGCGCCGCCGTACTCGGTGTAGTCGAACCGCTTGGCCATCTGCTTCAGACCCGGCTTGGCCAGCGCCGCCCCGATCGAGGTGATGGGCGACGAGGTGAGCGCCTGCTTCATGGCCTTGAACAGCGCCATGGCCACGCCCTCGTAGGTCTTGAGCAGCACGTTGCCGGGGAAGCCGTCGGCCACCACCACGTCGGCGCCGCCGAAGGGCACGTCCCGCGCCTCGATGTTGCCGATGAAGTGGACGGACTCGAGTTCCTGCAGGAGCGGGTACGTGGCCTTGACCAGGGCGTTGCCCTTCTCGGCCTCGGTGCCGTTGCTCAGCAGCGCCACCCGGGGCCGGGCCAGGCCCAGGATCTGCCGGGCGTAGATGTCGCCCATCAGGGCGAACTGCACCAGCCACTCGGGCCGGGCGTCGGGCGTGGCGCCCACGTCCAGCATGAAGACGGGCTGCTCCACCGTGGGCATGATCGTGCCCAGGGCCGGCCGGTCGATCCCCTTCATCCGACCGATGCCCAGTGTGCCCACCACCACCAGGGCGCCGGTGGAGCCGGCGCTCAGCAGGGCGTCGGCCTGCCCCTCCTTCACCAGCCGCGCGGCGACGGTGAGGGAGGCGTCCTTCTTGGCCCGGACGGCCTTGGTGGGCTCCTCGTCGGGCGTGATCACCTCGGTGGTGTGCATGACCTCCACGTTGGACGGCAGGCCGCCGGCCTTCTGGGCCTCCGCCCGGATGCGCTGCTCGTCGCCCACCAGCACGAACCGGAGTGACGTCCACTCCCGGGCGGCGGCGATGGTGCCGGCCACCTCCGGAGCGGGAGCGGCGTCGCTGCCCATGGCGTCTACTGCGATGCGAAAGCTCATTCGTTAGCGCCTCCCGCCACCCGGGCCGGGTCCACCGCAAACACGGAGAACTTGCCGCGGAATACGTTTTCGGTGCCCACACGGGTCTCCACCAGCACCACGTGCTGGTTCCGCCGCCGGCGGATCACCTCGCCCTTGGCCACCAGCTTCTCGCCGACGGTCACCGGCCGTTTGAACTTGACGTTGGCCAGGCCCGTCAGCACCACGTCGGCGTCGATGAGGGCGATGGCCAGCGACTCGGCCTGGGCGAAGATATACTGCCCCCGCACCACCCGGCTGCGCTCGAAGACCATGTCCTCGGTGGTCTCGAGGATCGAGATGCCCCGCTCGCCCAGGGTGATGTCGATCAGCTCGCCGACGATCTCCTTGGACCCCATGGACTTGACGATGCCGTAGGTGCGCTCGGCCACCGACTTGGTGCGCTCCCTGAGCTCGGGAATGCCCAGGGCGAGCCGGTCGAGCCGGATCGTCTGGATGCTGACGCCGAAGATGTGCGCCAGTTCCTCGTCGCTGAGGAAGGGGTTGTCGCGGATCTTCTCCCGTAGAGCCGCCTGCCGATCCCGCTTCTTGAGCCCGGTGTTCACGGAAGACCACCTCGCCTTTCTCACGCCGCCGCTGTTGCAGGTGGTGGATGGCACCTGTCCCGCCATCCGGTCATAGCAGTTGCTGTGGCATGCCGCTTCTAAAACGAGGTTTTAGGATCTGGTGACAATTATAGTCCCTGGCAGACGGGCTGGCAATAGTCAACTGCAGCACGGGACGCCGGGCACCCCTTGTGGAAGCCCGGCGCAGCTCGACGCCGGGGCGGTCGCGCTGAAGCGCCGGCCCGAAGACCGGCGCTGTCATGACCGCTAGCGAACCTGCAGGTACCCGATGAGCTGCTCCCGCCCAACCTCCTTGCGGATACGGTACCAGCCGGGCTGCAGCTGCTCGGGCAGCACATGCGGCTCAGGCCCCGGGCCGATCAGCCCAAGGTCGACGATGACGTGCGGGCCGTAGAGATAGCTGTGGGGCGCGATGCCGCCATACTCGGTGATGAGGATGAAGCGCGGCGACCAGTCGTCCCCGTCCCAGCACTCCAGGTAGGCGTCCACGCCGCGCATGACCTCCCCCCGCACCCCGCCAGCCACGGTGAGGGCGATTTCCTGGCCCGGCGCCGCCGAACCCGGCTCCACTTCCAGCCAGACCCGCCCGGGTGCGGGGCGAGGCGGATCGGCGAGTTCACAACCCTCCAGCGGGGCCTCTTCCGACAACAGCCCCGAGGACGGGCCGATCTCCACCCACCAGGACGGGATCCCGGCCCGGGCGATGGCCTCCTCCACCCGCGCCCGGGCCTCCACTGAGGTGACCGTGACCTCCACCCTGCGGTTCCGGAGATCGACCGCCAGCCCCACCAGCCCCTCCACGTTGCTGTTCATCAGTTGCCTCTCGATCTCCCAGAGCGTGGCCGGATCCGGGGCTGTGTGGCCCAGGGCAGGTTCAGGCCGGACGGCAGGCGACCCCGGGGCGGCGTGCGCAGCCCCCTCCGGCTGAGCGGGGGTGACCTGCGACGCGTGCCACAGCCCTGCGGCGGCGCCCACAGGGATCAGGAGCAGGCCGAGCAGAAACCTTGCCATCCGCTGCACGACCTCCGCCCTCCCTTCGCGGAAGTTGACGAGGCCGGCGCGCAGCAGGTTTCAGCAAGGCGGTCAGCCCCAAACGCCGCATCGGATCGCCGCTGCCGGGCCGGCGACGGAGGGCTGCGGCGTACATCCGGCGACGCAGCCTCTTAGCGAGCATGTGGCAGGCCGCTGGTGCCTCCGGCGGGCTGGCGACGAGGGAACCCTCGGCGCGCACGGTCGACGGCGGGCGGCGACAGGGGTTCGCCCAGAACTGCAGAATGTTGTCGGCAAGGGGGATATCCGCCGCGGACCCCACCACCGGGCTCAGGTCGGAAGCTTGTCGACACGGGTGCGAAACCTGTCGAGCGAGTACCAGGTCCCTGAGCCTGAGGAGGAATGGCTGCTTGAAGATCTACCTGGAGACAGAGCGGCTCTGCCTGCGCGAGTTCAGGCCTGAGGATGTCGAGAACCTGGTCGAACTGGACAGCGACCCGGAAGTGATGCGCTACCTGACCAACGGGCAGCCCACCCCCCGGGAGCGGGTGGAGAGCGAAGTGCTGCCCCGGATCCTCGAGTACTACGAGCGCCTGCCCGGCTTCGGGTACTGGGCCGCCATCGAGAAAGCGACCGGGGCGTTCGTGGGCTGGTTCCACCTGCGGCCCGTCAGCGGGTCAACCGATACATCGACGGTCGAGCTGGGCTACCGGCTGCGCCGGTCAGCCTGGGGTAAGGGGTACGCGACCGAGGGGAGCCGCGCCCTGATCCGCAAGGCCTTCACCGAGCTCGGCGCCCGGCGGGTGACGGCTCAGACCATGGCCGTGAACCGGGCCTCCCGCCGCGTGTTGGAGAAGTGCGGCCTCGCACTGGTGCGGGTCTTCTGGGAGGACTGGGAAGACCCGATTCCGGGCAGCGAGGAGGGCGAGGTCGAGTACGCCGTGACCCGGGAGGAATGGCAGCGCGCCGCGTCCCAGGACCCTGAAGCCGGCACCTGAGTCACCCGGACCCGGGCCGACCCGGCCCGGGTTCGCCTCGTCCCTGCCCCTGCGGAGAACGAAAACCGGGCGGCCCCGAAGGGTCGCCCGGACGGTGCGATACAGATGGACAGAGACAGGGCTGACCCTGTCTCTGTCTGCGCTCATGACCTACATTACTGCGCGGCCTCGGCTTCCTTGTTGATCACCTGCCGACCCTGATAGTACCCGCAGGTGGGGCACACCCGGTGCGGCAGCGTCGGAGCCTTGCAGTTCGGGCACGGGATCAGGTTCGGCGCCACCAGCCGGAAGTTGTGGGCACGCCGGGAGTCCCTACGGGACTTGGACACCTTTTTCTTCGGAACCGCCATGCTACTTCACACCCCTTTCACATCTCCGTCAGTTCACATGACGGACCCGAGACCAGGTCCCGGGGGGAATTCTAGGATTGGGAATCCGGCTTGCGGAGCAGGTCCTTCAGCACCGCCAGCCGGGGATCGACACGTTCATCCGAGCGGCCGCAGCCGCACGGCCCCTCGTTCAGGTCTGCCCCGCAGTTCGGGCAGAGCCCCTGGCAGTCCTCGCTGCAGAGCGGCTTCATCGGCAGCGCGAGCAGGATGTTGTCGCGCAGCGGGTCCGTCAGGTCGATCTCGTCGCCGGTGTAGAACGAGACGGTCCGACCGGAATCCTCATCCTCCTGGACCGCCGGCTCGCCCTCGCCCGGCTCGCCCTCGACGAACTCCTCATCGAAGGAGACCTCCACGGGCTCCCGGTACCGGCCGAGGCAGCGGCCGCAGCTCAGTTCGGCCTCGCCGGTCAACGCCGCCTGGACCAGCAGGCGGTCGCCCAGGTTCCAGATCTCGGCGGTGCCGGTGAAGGGCCGGTCGAACCGGGCCTCCTGACCGCCGAACTCGATGGGCTGAAGGCTGACCGAGAGGTCGATCCGCTTGTGTAGGCCCGTCTCCTCCTTGATGTCCGACACGTCGATGCGCACAGGCAACCACCTCGATCGCTGGCCCCGTACCCGGGCGTGCTGCGCGGGCACAAGCAGTATTATATCGATGGAGCCGTTTTCTTGTCAATAAACCGCAGTCATCCACCGAGCGTGGAAACACATCGCGCCGCATACGCGCGGCAGGGCGGTCTGACCCTATCAAAGACAGCACGCCACACCGCTACTCTCCGCGAAACCGTCCGAGCCTATCCAGGATCCGACCGGAGCCATCCGAGTGCGTCGCGCACGTGCTCCACCGGTACCACCTGGATGCGCGTCGCCACGGCGGCGGCGTCCGCGTAGTTGCCTGCGGGGACGAACATCAGCTCAGCGCCTGCAGCCTCCGCCGTGTAGACCTTCTGCTGCACGCCGCCGATCACCCCGACCCGCCCGTCCGGCTCTATAGTGCCCGTACCGGCCACCACCCGATCCGTCAGGCCGCCCGGCGTCAGCTGGTCCACGATCTGCAGCGTGAACATCAGGCCGGCCGAGGGGCCGAAGATGGAGCCGGACCGGATCTCGACCGGCACGGCGTCGTCGTCGAACTCCAGCTCCTCCTGGACCGTGATGCCGAGCACGGCCGTGCCCTCGCGCCCCGCCTCCTCCGACGCCCGGGTGGGGAGCACCAGCGTGAGCTGGGCGCCGTCCCGCAGCACGGAGGCCTCCACCTCCGCGCCCCCCGGGTATCCGGCCAGGCGGGCCCGCAGCGCGGCGACGCCGCTCACCGGCTCGCCGCCGATGGCCGTGATCACGTCGCCGGCCTGCAGGATGCCCCGCACGGGGCTGTCGGACAGGATGCCAACCACCCGCGCGCCCACCGACCGCACGCCCTCGCCATAGCCCAGGAGCTCGAAGGCGACGGCCCGCGCGGTGCGCTGGCTGTCCTCCATCAGCCGCTGATTCCAATCGAGGTACTCGGCGTAGGACTCAAAGCTGCCCAGGTACTCCTGCTTCGTCTCCAGCACGGCCCGGCTGTCCAGCTTGGCGTAGAGGTACCAGAAGAGGTTTGCGGGCTGGGTGTTCACCACCAGCATGTAGAGGCGCCCCCGATGGGGGCTGCCGTTCTCCACCACGACCAGGCGGCTCGTGTCAATGGCGGCGCCCGGGGCGGTCACGTAGTAGTCGGTCGGCGTGTATACGAGCACGGCGCCCACAATGGCAACAAGGCCCGACAGCAAGAAGAGCCGCCGAACCCACGCATCCAGCTGGCGGAACCACAGGACGACCACCCGCAATGGGCTCCCCCCTCGCCCGCTAGAGCTGATTCTGCAGTTCCTCCCGCGCCTTGCGCACGGCCATCGCCGCCCTCTGGGTGTCGGCCGCGATGCGCTCCAGGTCGGGTTGCGTGCGGGCGAACAGCTCGTCGGCCCACTCCAGGGCGTTCTGCCGGATCTCGCGCGCGACCCGCTTGGCCTGGTCGATCAGCTCATCGGCCTGGGACTGGGCCTCCTTGGTGACGGCGGCCTCGCTGGTCAGCTGCGCCGCCAGCGCCCGCGCCTCGCGCACGATCTGCTCCGCCTGCTCCCGGGTCTCCTGCAGGATCGCCTCCCGGTCCCGGGCGATGCGGTTGGCCTCACGGATCTCCTGCGGCAGGACGTCGCGCATCTGGTCGACCAGCGAGAGCAGCTCGTCGGGATCCATGAGGATCTTGCCGGTAAGCGGCACCCGAGTGGCCTGCGAGACCAGCTCCTCCAGGCGGTCAATCAAGGCCATGATCTCCATGGCGAACCCTCCCAGCTTCAGGCTTGTCGCTTCGAAAACTTCTCCTTCAGCCGCTCTGCGGTGGACGGGGGCACCAGCCCGGTGGTCGGCCGCCCGAAGTAGGCCAGTTCCCGCACGATGCTCGAGGAGAGGTGCGCGTACTCGATGCGGCTCATGAGGAAGCAGGTCTCAATGCGGTCGTCCAGCTGCCTGTTGACAGCGCCCATCTGCCACTCGTACTCGAAATCCTGAATCGGACGCAGCCCCTTCACGATGACCTGACAGCCCTGCTGGCGTGCGAACTCCACCAGCAGGCCGTCGGCGGCGGCCACGGAGACATTGGGAATGTGCTGCGTCGCTTCCCGAAGCATCTGGACCCGCTCCTCGACGGTGAAGAGCGGCGCCTTGCGCGGGTTGGTCAAGACGGCGACCACCACCTCATCGAAGGTGCGGGCCGCCCGCTCGATGATATCCAGGTGCCCCAGCGTCACGGGATCGAAGCTCCCGGGACAGACTGCCTTTGTCACGAATGTTGCCCCCCGGCGTCATGGGTCTGGGCCCGAAAGATGGATAGTACGGTCTCACCTATCACTACTTCCCTGAACTTGTGCAGACCTCCTGCCGCGGCAGGGACGGGATCCTTGCCGTGATGCTCGCAGATCACCCAGCCGTCCTCCGCCAGCAGACCGTGGGCATCGATGCCGGCCAGCGCCTCCGGAACCAGCCCCTGCCCGTAGGGCGGGTCGACGAAGATCAGGTCGAACTTGCGCCCGCGATTGCCGAGATCGACCAGGGCGGCGCGGGCGTCCCTGCGCAGCAGCTCGGCGCGGTCCCTGAGCCCGGTCGCCTGCAGGTTGGCCTCCACCAGCCGCAGGTGTGCGGTCTGCAGCTCGACGAAGACGCAGCGCTCGGCCCCGCGGCTCAGCGCCTCGATCCCCACGGCTCCCGACCCGGCGAACAGGTCCAGGAAGCGGGAGTCGACGACGCGCGGGCCGATGATGTTGAACAGCGTTCCCTTCACCCGGTCGCTGGTCGGCCGGATGTCACGGCCTTTCAGTGTTTTTAACGGCCGGCCCTTGGCCGACCCCGTGATCACGCGCACAGCGATTCACCTTTCGCTTTTCTTCCCGGAAACCGCCCGCATCATCCAGTATAGCCGCCGCCAAAGTGGGTAGCCTATAGACCAGTGAGAGCCGATGCCGATTGAGCGGTAACCACCCCTCAGGTTGGGCTCTTTCTCCGTTCCGTTTCCTCTCCCACTTCTCCTCTTGGGCAGCCCGGCCGGGCTGCCCTCCTTTTTTGCTCCAAGTGGGGAGGGGGCGTCAACCCCCTCCCCACCGCAGGTCGGCTCATTGGCTAGGGCAGGACCCAGACCCGGCGGGGCTGCAGTCCGAAGCGCAGGGCGTCGGCGACCGAGGCCCACGAGAACAGGTCGATGCGGTTGCCCTTGATCGCCCCGCCGGTGTCCACCGCCACGGCGTAGCCGTAGCCCTCCACGTAGAGCAGGGTGCCCAGCGGGATGACGTTGGGGTCCACGGCGACGGCCCCGGTGCGGACGGAGACGCCCGTGCGGGTCATCGTCCCGACCCCCGCCTCACCCACGGTGTAGACGGAGGCCGTCATGTCCAGCGCGTCGCGGTAGATCACCTGGTGCCCGTCCAGGTACACCACGGGCAGGTCCGCCGGGTCCAGCAGCACCCGCTGGATCAGCGCGGCCGCCTCGGCCCGGCTGGCGTAGACCGTGGGGCGCAGGGTCCCGTCGGGGAAGCCGTTGACCAGCCCGTGCTTCAGGGCGTAGGCGTAGGTCGGCCGCTTGTACCAGTCGACCTGCTTCCAGTCCGAGTACGCGCCGAGGATGGCGGTGATCTCGCTGGAGTCCTGCGAGTGCGCCTCCCAGCGCTTGCCGATGGCCCGCACGATACCGTCGACCAGCTGCTCCCGGGTGATGGGATCGCCCGGGCGGAAGTGGGTGCCGTCCACAGGGTCGAGGATGGCCAGGCGGTAGCCGAACTCCACGTAGGGCGCGTACCACTCCCCGCAGGCGACGTCCGGGAAGATCGCCTCGCACTTGCCCGCCGTGTCGATCCGGCGGGCGGTCAACAGCATCTTGAGGAACTCCGCCCGGGTGATGGTGTCGGTTGGACGGAAGAGCCCCTCGGGCGACCCGTGGATCACCCCGGCCTCCACCAGCCGCGCCACCTCGGGGTACGCCCAGTGGTCTTCCGGCAGGTCGGCGAAGAGAGACGGCTGCGCGGGTTCGGGCTGCGGTTCGTCCTCGGGTACGGGATCCCCTTCGGCCCCGGACTCGTCTTCGGTACCAGGGTCAGCCTCGGCCCCGGGCTCGTCTCCGGAACCAGGGTCAGCCTCGGACCCAGACTCGTCTGCGGAACCAGGGTCAGCCTCGGCCCCGGCTTCGCTCTCAGATCCGGGGTCGGCATCGGGGTCGGCATCGGAGCCGGCCCCGTCCCCGAACCCAGGGCCAGATTCAGAGCCCGACCCGGCTTCAGACTCGGGATCGGCTGCGGACCCGGATTCGTCCTCGGAGCCAGGGTCGGCCTCAGACCAGGGATCAGCCTGCAATCCGGCCTCGTCCCCGGCAACGGCTAAGGATGGCGGCTGCAGGTGGGGCGCAAGGGCCGGCGCGGCGAAGAGCGCGGGCTGCCCATCCCCGGCGGCTGCCGCAGGCGCGCCGCAGGCCGCCACCAGGATCGCCGCTGCAGCGGCGGACATCCATTTCTTGTACATGTCTTCCTCCTTCATCCGGTACGGGATGAGGGAGGAGTTCAACGTACAACTCCATGATCCTTCTAGAGTTGTATTATCCCACCACTCTGCAGTAGAAAAGGCGCTCCACGATCGGCCTGCGCCCGGAGCGGCCCGCTCCGTTGCCGAAGATGGCGTACTCCCGGGTAAACAGCTCCACCGGCCCCCGCCGCTCCAGCGCCGCCCAGATCACCTCATCGGGCACGATCCCTTCATTGTTATAGGAGAGCAGGATGTGCCGGGCCCTCGCCCGCTCGATCAGCCGCGTCAGGTGCACCCCGGCCGTCGCCTTGCGGGAGTAGGCCGACTTCAGGTGGTCGCGGGCGAACTTACGGGTCTTGCCGTGCAGGCGCGGCTTCTGCCAGAGGGCGATGTTCTCCAGCACGTGGTAGTTGTCGATGTACTGCCGCCCGTTGTAAGGCGGGTCCAGGTAGAGCACGTCGGCCTCGATCTCGTCGATCAGCACGTCGGCGTCGGCGCAGCAGACCCGGTTGGCGGTCGACTCCACCACCTGCGGCAGCCCCAGTTCCAGCGGCTTGTAGACCGAGGCGTCCACCAGGTGCGTCCCGTCCTCGTGGTAGGGCTCGCTGCCCAGGTGCTTGAGGAAGGCGTCGTACTGGCCGCAGGTGTTGGCCACCTTGTCCGCCGCGTAGAGCAGGCTGGTGAGCAGCACCGCCTCCTCCTGCTCGTTGATCGCCCCCTCGGCCCGCCAGGCGGCGATCTGCTCCCGGATCGCGTCGATGCGCCCGGCGTTCGCCGGCGTGAAGTAGGTGCCGCCGAACTCGGCGAAGCAGTAGCCCTCGACCGGGGGCAGCCGGTCCAGCGCCGCGAGCAGGCCGGCGAGGCGCGCCCAGTCCACCTCCCCCGGACGCCCGCCCAGGAAGCAGCGGGCCGCCACGTAATTGTGGTAGAGGTGGTCGGAGGCCGTGACGGCGAAGCCCCGGGCCGCGAAGTGGTACGCCACCACCGCGCTGCCGGTGAAGGGGTCGGCCAGAGAGCGCGCCTCAGGCGCCCGCTCCTCCACCACGCCCGCGATGAAGGAGAGCAGGTTCTGCTTGCTGCCGATGAACTTGCGGTTGTGCACCCACAAAGGCTTCAGGCGGACTTCGGCTGCCCCTGCCAACACCGGGGACCTCCTTCCCTGCCTAAGGCTTGCGCAGGACCAGAATGTTCTGGTGGATCATCGAGGGGATGAACTCGTAGCGGTAGCCGTAGACGTGCAGCGGTTTCGCCACATCGTACCAGATCAGGTTGGCCTTGAGCACCAGCCCCAGCCCCTCCAGCAGCTCGGCCAGCTGGGCCGAGAGCATGTGGTAGCGGCCGGAGTGGTACATGTCGCCGATGAAGACCACCACGTACCGCCGTGGGCGCAGGACCCGCACCGCCTCGGCGAAGACGGCCCGCATGGTCTCCAGCCATTCCTCGCGGCCCTCCAGGCCGGTGACGCCGGTCTCCGCCTCCCCAGCGGCGAAAGGCGAGAGCTTGGAGCGCCGCCGCTCCGTTGCGGGGCCCCCCGCCCGCTTGAACTTGCCGGTGGAGCGGCGCCGCCGGTCCATGTTCCAGTAGGGCACGTCGGTCAGGACGAGGTCGAACCCGCCGTCGGGCATGTCCCGCAGCACGACCCGGCTGTCGCCGCAGATCGCCTCCTGCTCGGCAAGCCCCTCCAGCCGGCAGACCTCCCGGTAGATCTCGACCCACCGGGGGTTGATCTCCACCCCCACCGCCTGCCGGTCGGTCAGGGTCGCACCGATCAGCGTGCCGCCGACCCCCATGAACGGGTCCAGCACCCGCGCCCCGGATTTGGTGAAGGTACGGATCAGGTCGGCGCAGAGCTCGGGCGGCTTCTGCCCGCCGTGCTGGCTGCGGAGCGCAAACTGGAAGGAAGGGGGAAAGCTCTTGTTGATCACGGAGCGGGTGGCGTAGACCCACTCCTTGCCCGTCAGGTCGTTGAGCCGGTTGTCGCGGTGGTAGATGCCCCGCTCCCCCATGTCGACGTGGTGCGGCTTCAGCCCGCCCCGGGTCTCCTCCACGGCAGCCTTCACCCCCTGGATCCGTGCTGCCTACTACTATAGCCGAACCAATCAATGGCGTAAAGAAACGGGCTCTCGGCGGCTGGGCGGACCGCACTGGGGTGTCAGGGATCAACGGGGAGCACGAAACGTGTCGCGCACTCAGTCAGATGTGGGTAGGCCTCAGCCAGTTCGGGGTTGAAGGCAAAGAACCTGATCGTGAAAGGCACGCCCTCAAACGACTTGCCCTCGGCATCGAGGGCCTGCTCGACGGTGAAGGTCGTCCACCCGGGGAGACCTCCTGCCGGACCGGCCCCGGTTTGCTCTTGCCAGGCCGCGGGGACGTCGCCGCTGAACGGCGGGGCCGCGTGGGTGCAACCCAACAGGACCAGGGCGGCTGATGCACACATCAACAGGGCTCGCGTCGCTGGCCGCATGACCATCACCCCTTCACCAGCCATAACGCCCGAAGGGGCCAGGGGTTACGGTCAGGCGGCCACTCACTACCCCCCGCCAGGCACACACGCATCCAATCCCCAGGTATGCCAGGGAATGCCGGGGGAGAGAATAGCCGATGGTGCGACCCACCGATCCGGGAGGGAGATTCGTGCAGACATGGGAACACCTGAACCCGTTCACTGACCTGGCCCTGGAGGCGACGGCGGCGGCCCGCGGCGACGCCCGCACGGAGATTCCCGGCGTGACGATGCGGGAGGAGCGCTACGAGCACGCCACCGTCTCCTGGGTTGAGGTGCTGGACCAGGTCGGCGAGCAGATGATCGGCAAGCCGATCGGGAACTACGTCACCATCGACGCGCCCGAGCTGCGCCGGCGCAACCGGGACCTGCAGGAGCAGGTGGGCAAGGTCCTGGTGGAGCAGCTGGACAAGCTGCTGGACCTGAAGGAGAACGACACCGTGCTGGTGGTGGGCCTCGGCAACTGGAAGGCGACCCCGGACGCCCTGGGGCCGCGGGTGACGGGCAAGCTGCTGGTGACCCGCCACCTGCGGGACTACGTGCCGGCGGACGTCGCGGGCGGGCTGCGCGCGGTGGCCGCCATCGCCCCCGGGGTTCTCGGCATCACGGGCATCGAGACCGCCGAGGTGATCCACGGCATCGTGGAGCGCATCAACCCTGCGGTGGTCATCTGCATCGACGCGCTGGCCGCCAGGTCCGTCGAGCGGATCGGCACCACCATTCAGATCGCCGACACCGGCATCCAGCCGGGTGGGGGCATCGGCAACAAGCGGCAGGCACTGAACAAGCAGAGCCTGGGCGTGCCCGTGATCGCCATCGGGGTGCCCACCGTCGTCCACGCGGCCACCATCGTGCAGGACGCCTTTGAGGCCATGGCCGGCAGCTTTGCCAACACCAAACCGTTCTTCGACCTCTTCCGGTCGCCCGAGTCGCGGCGGCAGCTGCTGAATGAGGTGCTCTCTCCCACGGTGGGCGAACTGGTGGTCACGCCCAAGGAGATCGACGACCTCACCGAGGACATGGCCAAGCTCATCGCCGGCAGCCTCAACGCCGTGCTCCACACCAGCGTGACGGCGCAGGACCTGCTTCGCCACATCAACTGAAGAGGCAGGGGCGGCGACCCGCTCCTGCCTCGGATTCCGGCCTGTGGTCAGAACTGCCGGGTGGTGGTGGCCCCGCCCGACAGCTGCGACTCGGCCAGGGCGATCATCTTCTTGACCATGTACCCGCCGACCGAGCCGTTGACCCGGCTGGGCAGGTCGCCCTTGTACTGCTGGTCGTAGTTGGGGATGCCGAGCTCGTTGGCCGTCTGCTGCTTCAGCTGCTCCAGGGCAGCCCGGGCGTGGGAAACCAGGATCTGGTTGTTGCTCCCGCCGCCACCGCCGCCGACACCCGTCTGGAAGCCCGTCGTCGTCGCGTCTGTCGTGCCAGTGCCAAAAACGTTCGCCATGCTGACTGCTCCTCCTCTTGTTGGTTAGAAGTCGGTTAGCGGATGGTGCCGGTGCCGCCGGCCAGCTGCTGCTCGGCCAGGGCGATCATCTTCTTGACCATGAACCCGCCGACGGAGCCGTTCACCCGGCTGGGCAGGTCGCCCTTGTACTGCTGGGCGTAGTTCGGGATGCCGAGCTCATTGGCCGTCTCGATCTTCATCTGCTCCAACGCGGCGCGGGCCTGGGAAACGAGAACCGAGTTACTGTTGTTGTTGGTTGCCATGGATCTGCGCCTCCTTGTTATGTTGTTGCCTGTAATCTGCAACGAACCGGTCAACCTCATGCAAGGAATCTGTTGCCAAGGGCGCGCCGCCGCGGTTCCGCCGGGATGATCGAACCGACCGACAGCGCCGGTCGGCCCGGTGAGAGGTGACCCCTACGTGCGCGCAAAACGCCGCCGCAGCGGGCTTTCCGCTGCGGCGGCGGCGCGTCTCCCAACCGTCGGTCAGCCGGCGGCCTGGCAACCGGTCACCAGGTTACTTCCAGCCCTTCCCGGACTTCACGCCCTGGTTGGACTGCTTCTCGTGACCGTTCTTCTTGCCGTTGCCGGGCTTCCACTCGCGGTCGTCGTCGTCATCATCGTCATCTTCATCGTCTTCGTCGTCATCACCGGCATCGTCATCGTCGTACCTGTCGTGATCCGCGCGGCCCTTGTCGTCCGCCCGGTCGAACAGGTCCAGCAGCTCCTCGGCGGCATCCGGGTGGATGAACTTGCCGCTGAACTTCTGCACGTGCTTGACGAAGGCGAACCAGTTGCCGTTCGCCGCCTTGGCCTTCAGCGCGGTGAACTGGCCGTGGTGGATCTTGGACTGCCACTTGGCCAGCACCGACAGTACCCTCTGCCGGAAGGCCTCATCGCGGGCCGGGGCCTCGCCGCCATCGTCCTCCTCATCGTCTGGGGCGGCCACCACGGTGAAGGTGACCGTCGCGCTCGCCGCATTGCCGGCCCGGTCGGCGGCCGTCACCGAGAGCACGTGCTCCCCCTCGGCCAGGCGGGCGAAGTTGATGGTCGACTGGGCCAGCGGTGCACCGTCGAGCTTCACCACGACGGCGTCCCGGGCGACGCCGGCCAGCGCGTCACGCACCTTGTACGAGACCTCGACCTCGCCCTCCGCCACGTACTCCCCGCCGTCCTCCGGCGAGCTGATGCGGATGGTCGGCTTCGTCTGGTCGACGGTGAAGACCACCGCAGCCGAGGGTTCGCTGGCGGCCCGGCCGTAGCGGGCGGTCACGTGGTACGACCACACGCCCTCGCCGGGCACGGTGTCGGTGTAGTCGCGGTCCGTGGCGGCGGTGGTGCCGAGCAGCACGAACTCGCCGTCACCCTCGGCCCGGTAGACGTTGTAGCCGATCACGCCTTCCTTGTCGGGCGCTTCCCACTCGAAGGAGACTGTCCGGCTGCTGGTGGCGGCGGACTTGGTCACCATCACCGGTGCGTCGTACACCTGGCGCCCCTCCACGGCGAAGGTGACGGCGGCGGTGCCGACGTTGCCGGCCCGGTCGGTCACGTCAACCTCCAACCGGTGCTCGCCCTCGGCCAAATCGGCCAGCGGGATGACCGGGGAGTCAAGCAGGGCACCGTCCAGGAAGTAGGCCACGGCGTCCGCATCGTAGCCGGACCCCTCGTCCTCCACTTTGATGCGCACCGCGAGCGATCCCTCGGGCCGGTAGACCTCGTCGGCCTTGGGCGTGCGGATGGCGACCGCGGGTGCGACGGTGTCCATGGTGACCGCCACCGGCGCGGCGCGGCGGCCGAGGTTGCCCGCCCGGTCCTGCGCCACGACGGTGTAGTTGTAGGTGCCGTCCTCGGTCAGCTGGTCGTCGAAGTAGGTGACCCCGGCCTCGACGTAACCGACGAAGACGGCCTCCGCGTCACCTGCGGCGCGGTAGACCAGGTAGCGGGCGAGGTCATCCGCCTCCGGCGCGGTCCAGCTCAGCGACACGGCGCCGTCCTTGGTGTAGGCGGGCTCGGCAGCCAGGTCGGTGGGCGCCGCCGGACCCTCGGCGTCGACGGCGACCTCGGCACCGTTGGCCGGGTCGTCGTAGAGCACCTGGCGCCACGGCGTGGGGGCGCTGCGGCGGCCGTCCGCGTCCACGGCGACGACCGCATAGCGGTAGCGGCCCTCGACGACCAGGAGGTCTGCGGCCCACAGGTCGGTCGTGGTGGCCAGATACGTGGTTTCGTCCGCCCGGGGGCGGGAGGTGCTCTCGTAGGCGCGATGGACTTCATAGGCCACCACGTCGGACGACGTCGAGGCTTCCCAGTCCAGTTCCACATTCCCGTCCGCGGTCGTCCTGGCCGGCGTCAGCACCAGGTTCCGCGGCGCCGCAGGCCCGTTCTCGTCGGCCGCCAGCACCGCGGGCGCCCCCAGGGAGGCCGCGATCGCCAGGGCGGTGGCCACGGCGGCAGCCTTGTTTACCCTGAAGGGCAGTGGCTTCGTACGCATGCGCTGATCCCTCCTGTGCTTCCTGGGTCACTAGACGGGTTCGTCCGCCGCACCCCACTCTCTGGGGGTAACGGATCAACTTGCATTCCTGGGTTGGCACACTTCGCCTTCTGTTTACATAACATGACCCCGGCGGCCTCGCCCTTCCCGGGCGGGGAAGCCCCTGTGCGCCGCCCGGCCGGGAGGCGACGGGAAGGCGCCCAGCCCGGGGCACCGCCCGGCAGGGGAATGCCGACCAACGCGCAGGGGGGAGTTGCACGTGGCAAGCACGCGCGTCCGGAATCTTCTGCGGCAGCTGTTCCGCACGGTCCGCAGGCTGGACCAGGCGGGCGTCTCCGAGAACCTGATTCTGGCGGTGGTGTTCTTCGCCCTCTCCCGCAACGATCGCGGCGCCCTTGTCGCACTGACCGAGGAGGATGACGACTAGACAGCAAAGGGGCAGGGGTTATACCCCTGCCCTTCTTACTGTCCGGCGCCTGCAGCCGCTCAGTGCACGGCGCCCTGAGCGCCCGCAAGGTAGAGCGCCCGCATCTCCTCCGACCGCTCCAAGAGCTCGTCCAGGCGCCCCCGGTCGACCACCCGCCCGTCCTTCAGGAGGATGATCTGGTCGGCCCGCCGCAGCGCCGCCTCCCGGTGGCTCACCACCAGGCAGGTGACGTCCTCCCGCCGGAAGAGCCGCTCCCAGAGGGCCTGCTCGGTCTCCACGTCGAGGGCGCTGGAGAGGTCGTCCATGATGAGCAGCTCCGGCCGGCGCAGGAACATGCGGGCGGCAGCGGTGCGCTGGACCTGCCCGCCCGAGAGCCGCACGCCCCGGGTCCCCACGCGGGTCTGCAGCCCCTCCTCCATCCCGGCCAGGTCCCGCTCCAGCACGGCGTCGTAGACGGCCGCAGCCACCTCCGCCGCGGAGGCGTCCAGGCCCATGCGGATGTTCTCCTCCAGCGTGCCGCTGAACAGCACGGGCACCTGCGGGGTCGCGGCGCACCGGGGTGGCACCATGAAGGACGCCGGATCGGCCACGGGCTCGCCGTTCCAGTAGATCGTGCCCGCCTGCGCCGGCAGCAGGCCCATGATCGCCCTGAGCAGGGTCGACTTGCCCGAGCCGACCCGGCCGGCGATCACCGTGAAGCTGCCGCGCGGCACCGTGAGGCTCACCCCCTCGATCCCGCGGCCCCCGTCGGCGTACCGGCAGGTGAGCCCCTCCACCCGGAGCTCCTCCAGCGGCCCGGCAGCCGGCGGCGCCGGCTCCGGCGGTACCTCCACCGGGCCGCGCAGCCTTATCGCACACCGCCGCAGGAGCCGTCCGGGCGGCGCCCCCTGCAGCAGGGCGAGCAGCCGCTCCTTGGCCACGCCGGTCTGCCGGTACATGGCCAGCCATCTCCCGGTGAACTGGGTGAAGTCGGCCGCATAGCCCAGGTAGTAGACGAACAGGGCGAAGTCGCCCACGGTGAACTGGCCGGCGGCCATGGTGCGGACGCCGAGCAGCAGGATCAGCCCGGTCCCGAGTGCTGACAGGTTCTGGCCCGCCGACTCGAGCACCTGCGTGAGCAACCGGTCGGCCACCATCGCCTGTCTCCGCTCTTCGCTCAGGCGGCGGAAGTGGCCGACCACCCGCGCCTCGGCACCCGCCACCTGCACCGCCTGCACCGCGGCGAACAGCTCGGCGATCAGGCCGGTGACCCGTGCGGTGGCCTCGCGGCTGCGGCGGCGGTTCTGGAGGATGCGGTTGCCGACGGCCCGGGTGATCACCAGCACCGCGGCCAGCGGCAGGAAGACGAGCACCGTCATGCGGGCGTCAATGGCCAGCAGCATGCGCAGCGCCACCACGGCGAAGGTCGTCTGGCCGACGACGTCCAGCAGGAAGTCGGTGGTCTCCTCCGCCTGCAGCACGTCGTCCCGCAGCCGGTTCAGCGCCTCGCCCGGCGCCTCGGGCAGGGCCGCGGCCCCGGGCAGCTCCAGAATGCGCTCCAGCAGGTTGCGGCGGAGCAGCGCGGACACGTACTCCCGCCCCGTCGCCGAGGTGACGAATCCCACGGAGATCACGGCGATGCGACCGAGCGCCACGGCCACCAGCAGGGCGATGATCGACCACGGCTCAAGGCCCGCCTGCGCCGAACCGGTCAGCCGGTCGAAGAAGGCCTGGGTCAGCAGGCCCGGCAGCACGGGCGAGGCGTAGACGGCGGTGAAGAGGACGATGCTGGTCAGGTACAGCCACGGCCGGTAGGTCACCAGCCCCCAGACGAACCGCCAGGTGGACATCAGACCAGCACCTCCTCCACGCCGGTGCGCAGCAGCCGGGCAAAGCGCGACTCCGGGTCCGCGGCGAGGCCCGCCCGCATCCCCCGCTCCACGATCTGCCCGTCCTCGAGGATCACGATCGTATCCGCCCGGTCGACGGTGGCCAGCCGGTGGGCGATGATGACGGCGGTGCGGCCCTCCAGCAGCCGGTCCACCGCGCGCTCCACCAGCGCCTCGGTGGCCGGGTCCAGCCGTGACGACGCCTCGTCCAGGATCACCAGGCCGGGGTCGGCCAGGAAGACCCGGGCCAGCGCCAGGAGCTGTGCCTCCCCGGCCGACAGACCGCCGCCGCCGGACTCGAGGGGGGTATCCAGCCCGCGGGGCAGGGACCGCAGCCAGAGGCCGAGGCCGAGCTCCTCCAGCACCTCCCGCAGCCGCTCGTCGCTGACGCCCGGGTCGAAGAACGTGAGGTTGTCCCGCACGGTGCCGGCGAACAGCTGCACGTCCTGCGTCACGAACGCGACCCGCCTCCGCACCTCCGCCACCTTCGCCTCGCGCAGGTCGACGCCGCCCAGTCGCACGGCGCCCTCGTCCGGGTCGTAGAAGCGCAGCAGCAGCCGGGCGAGGGTGGACTTGCCACTCCCGGTGCGTCCAAGCAGCCCCAGCACCTCCCCCGGGCGCAGGTGCAGGTCGACGCCCTTCAGGACAGGCGCCCCGGGCTCGTAGGCAAAGGAGACGCCCTCCAGCTGCACGGAGAGCGGTCCGGCCGGCAGCGGCCGCCCCGGCCCGTCGGGCACCCGCGACCGCAGGGCGAACAGCTCCTCCACCCGCTCGACGGCCGCACCCGCCCGCTGCAGCTCCTGCAGGTGGGCCCGGAGCTGGTCGATGGGACGCCGGATGAGTTCGGTGTAGTGGAAGAGCAGGTAGACCGTCCCGACGGTGGCGGCGCCGCGGGCGTGGAGCCAGGCCCCCACCCCCAGGGAGAGCGCCGCGCCGAGGGCGAAGGTGAAGATCGACGAGCCCCACATGAGGCCGAACATCATGCTGGCCCGCAGGTTGTGCCGGTAGAAGTCCTGGACCATCTGCAAGTGGCGGCGGAGCATGTGGCTCCGGGCCCCGCTGGCGCGGATCGCCTCCGTGCCGGCCAGCACCTCGCCCAGGAAGCCGTAGAACTCGGCGGCCGCCTGCCGCTGCCGGGTCACATGCGGCACCGAGATCCTGCGGATCGTGCCCAGAAGCCAGAGGGTGAAGAGCACGTAAGCCGTCATCGCCAGCCCGGCCCGCCAGTCCTCCCGGTAGAGCAGCACCAGGATGCCGGCCATCAGCGCCAGGTTGGCGACCACGCCGATGAACAGCTGCGAGAAGAACTCGGACAGCGAGGTGACGTCGCCGTCGATGCGCTCCACCATCTCTCCCGGCGTGCGGTTCTTGTGGAAGCTCAGGTCCAGCCGCAGGCAGTGCTCGGCCAGGTCGGCCCGCAGCGCGTTGGTGGCCCGCCAGGAGACCGACTCGCTCAGGTACCGGGCCAGGATGTTCACCAACTGCGCCCCGAAGGCGATGGCGATGAAGAGCAGCGCGAGCGCCGTCAGCGAGAGGCCGCCCGACACCTCGCCGGCGGCCAGGTCGAGGAAGCGCCGCAGGATCTGCGGGTTCATCAACTGGAGTGCGATGCTGAGCACCAGCAGCAGGGCGAGCCAGGTCACCCGCGCCCGCTCGGGCCTCAGGTACCGCCGCAACAGCCTCCAGTACCGGCGAACCGGTATGCTCATCACGACCGTTCTCCTCCCCGGGGACGATTCGGGCTTCGCGGAACCAGGGAGAGGAGTTCGACCGAACAGGCCCAATTCCCTGTCTATTGCACTGATTTGCAAAGCCCCCTGTGCACCCCCGCGGGGAGCGGCGAAGGGTGGACGGGCCCCCGCACGCACGGTAGAATGGACCCTAGCCTGAGCTGAGGAGGCGTTCCCTGAGATGGAGAAGCTGCGTGTGGCCGTTGTCGGATACGGGAACGTGGGGCGCTACGCCGTTGAGGCGGTGCAGACCGCGCCCGATATGGAACTGGCCGGGGTGGTGCGCCGCCGGGTGCTCGGGGCCGTGCCGCCCGAGCTTACGAGCGTGAAGGTGGTTACGGATGTCGGCGAGCTGGAGGGGGTCCGGGGCGCCCTGCTGTGCGTACCCACCCGGTCCGTGCCCGCCCAGGCAGAGGCCCTGCTGAAGCGGGGCATCCACACCGTGGACAGTTACGACATCCACGGCGAGCTGGCCGACCTGCGCCGCCGGCTGGACCCGGTGGCCCGGGAACACGGTGCCGTCGCCGTGATCTCCGCGGGCTGGGACCCCGGCACCGACTCCATGCTGCGGGGGATGCTGGAGTTCATGGCCCCGCGGGGCGTCACCTACACCAACTTCGGCCCGGGCATGTCGATGGGCCACTCGGTGGCGGTGAAGGCGATCCCGGGCGTGAAGGACGCCCTGTCGCTGACGATCCCCGCCGGCATGGGCACCCACAAGCGGGCGGTCTACGTGGAGCTGGAGCCGGGCGCCGACTTCGCCGCGGTGGAGCAGGCGATCAAGCGCGACCCCTACTTCGTCAAGGACGAGACCCGCGTGACCCAGGTGGAGGACGTGAGCCAGCTCATCGACATGGGCCACGGCGTGGTGATGGAGCGCAAGGGCGTCTCGGGCGCCACTCACAACCAGCTGTTCCGGTTCGAGATGCGCATCAACAACCCGGCCCTGACGGCGCAGGTGATGGTAGCCGCGCTGCGGGCCGCGGCCCGGCAGCGGCCGGGGTGCTACACGATGATCGAGATCCCGGTGGTCGACTACCTGCCGGGCGACCGGGACGAGTGGGTGCGCAGGCTGGTATAGCCGCGCAGCCCCGGCGCAGGGTGGTGAAGAACCAGGCGCCGCCGCTCCCCGAAGCGGGGAGACGGCGGCGCTTCTCCTGTGCGCTCATACGTTCAGCCGCGGGTCCAGCAGCTCCCGGAGGAAGTCGCCCGTCAGGTTGAGCCCCAGGACCGTCAGCTGCAGCGCCAGCCCCGGGAACGTGGCCACCCACCAATGGGTGGTGATGTAATTGCGGGCGTCGGCGAGCATGCCGCCCCAGGTGACGGTGGGCGGCTGGATGCCCAGGCCCAGGAAGGTGAGGGCCGACTCGGTGATGATCACCCGGGGGACCTCCAGGGTGGCCAGCACAACCAGCGTTCCGGCCACGTTCGGGAAGAGGTGCCGTGACAGGGTCCGCCACTCGGGGTTGCCCAGGGCGCGGGAGGCGAGGATGAACTCCCGCTCCCGCAGAGAGAGCACCTCGGCCCGCAGCACCCGGTAGTACAGGACCCATCCCGTGATGCCGAGAACGGCGATGGTCTTGCCCATCCCAGAGCCGAGGACGGCCATCACCACGATGGCCAGGAGCGTGAAGGGAAAGGCCAGCTGGACGTCGCCAAGGCGCCCCACCACGTCGTCCAGCAGCCCGCCGAAGTGGCCGGCCGCCAGCCCGGCCAGGGTGCCGATGCCGCCGGCGATCACGACGGCGGAGAAGCCCACCACGAGTGACACGCGGGAGCCGTAGATCAGGCGGCTGAGGATGTCCCGGCCGAGGTGGTCGGTGCCGAGGGGGTACTCAGGATGTGCACCCTCCATCCAGAAGGGCGGCAGCAGCCTGAGTGCCACCTGTTGGTCCGTGGGATCGTGGGGGGCAAGGACTGGGGCAAGGAGCGCACATGCGACCACCACGAGCACGATCAGCACGCCCGCGAGGGCCAGCTTGCGGCGCCACAGCTGCCGGAGGGCCCACCCCAGTGATCGGCGCCGGTCCACCGCCTCGCCGGGTACGGCGGGCAACTGGTCACTGGCTGCTGCCACTGGGCTCACCTCCTAGGCGTAGCGAATGCGCGGGTCCAGGAGCGAGTAGAGCAGGTCCGTGGCCAGGTTGATCGCCACGATGACCAGGGCGAAGAGAAACACGGCGGCCTGCACCACGAAGAAGTCGCGGTTGAAGATGGCCTGGACCACAAACCGCCCGACGCCGGGCCAGGCGAAGATGGTCTCGGTGATGACGGAACCGCTCAGCAGCGAGCCCAGCTGCAGCCCCACCACGGTCACCACGGGCAGGAGGGCGTTGCGCAGGGCGTGCCGGTAGACCACGGTCCGCTCGCCCAGGCCCTTTGCCCTGGCGGTGCGGATGAAGTCTTGCCCGAGCACGCCGAGCATGCTGGAGCGGAGGATCCGCATGATGCTGGTGCAGGTGTAGGCGGCCAGGGTCACGGCGGGCAGGATGTACGAGGTCCAGTCGGTCCTGCCGCCCGCCGGCAGCCAGCGGAGCTGCACGCCGAAGACGATGATCAGCAGGATGCCCAGCCAGTAGACCGGCATGGACTGGCCCAGCAGGGCGAGCAGGGTGCCGAGCGCGTCCAGCAGGCCGCCCCGGCGCGTGGCGCTGACCACCCCGATCGGCACAGCTACCGCCACGGCCAGCAGCAGGGCCGTGAACGAGAGCGACAACGTGGCCGGCATGCGCTCGAAGACCAGCAGCATGGCCGGCTCGCCGTGCCGGAGCGAGTCGCCGAAGTCCAGGACCAGCACGCCCCGGAAGTAGTCCAGGAACTGCACGTGCAGGGGCCGGTTGAAGCCCAGCTGCGTCCGGAGCAGCTCCACCTCCTCCTCGGTCGCGTCCAGGGGCGCCATCAGGCGCACCGGGTCTCCTGTCATGCGGGTGAGGAAGAAGGAGAACAGCGTCACCCCGACGAGCACCAGGGCGGCATGCCCCAGCCGCTTGACCACGTACCGTCCCATGGGGCGTCACTGCACCAGCCTGGCCGACACCAGGTTGATCTCCTCGTCGGAGCGCGGCGTCCACTCGATTCGTGTGGAGGTGGCGTAGATGTCCTTCTGCTGCCAGTCGATCAGGTGGGCCACGTCCTCGTGGAGCTGCCTGAGGGCCTGGTGGTAGAGCCGCTCCCGCTCCGCCTGGTCCATGGTGGACCGGGCCTTCAGGATCAGCTCGTCCGACACGGGTGACTCGTGGGAGGAGAAGGCGCCGTCGCCCGAGAGGAGCGGCGAGAGGGTGCCGTCGGCGTCCCAGGTGGCGTTGCCCCAGCCGAGCATATAGATCCCCTTCTGCTCCCGGGAGGTCATCAGGCCCACGTGGTTCCCCCACTCATTCACCTGGAGCTTCACGTTGACCCCGATCTTCTGAAGCTGCCCGGCGATGGCCTCGGCCATCTCCTTGTCCATGGCGTAGCGCCCGCTGGGCGTGTCGAACTGGATCTCCTCGCCCTGGTAACCCGACTCGGCCAGCAGCCGCCTGGCGAGGTCAGGATCGTACGGATAGGGCTGGATACTCGGATCGAAGCCGAAGTGCTGGGGCGTCAGGGCCGTGGCCATGTGGTAGCCGGCGCCCATCAGCACGTTGTCGATCAGCGACCTGGCGTCGATGGCGTGGGCCAGCGCCCTCCGGAAGGTCGGGTTGCCCACAATGCCTCCCTTGCGCGTCTGAAAAGCGACGTAGATCACCCGCACGCTGGGCACGTCGACGATCTTGACGCTCGGGTCGTTCCTGAGCGCCTCCACCTGGTTCGCCGGGATGTTGACGGCGATGTCGGCCTGCCCGGTCTGGATCTGGGAGATCCGGGTGGCCGCCTCCGGCACGGGCCGGAAGATCACCTGCTGGATCTGCGGCGCCCCGCGCCAGTAGTCGGGGTTGGCCTCCAGGACCACCTCTTCCTGCTTCACCCAGCGGACGAACTTGTAGGGGCCGGTGCCCATCGGGTTGGCGGCCAGGTACTCCTTCCCGTGCTCGGCCAGGTACTCGGCGCTGATCACGTGCTCCGAGGCCAGCCGGTTGGGCAGGATCGGATACGGCGCCGAGGTGATGATGTGCACGGTGTAGTCGTCGATGATCTTCACTTCCTGGATGGCGGACAGGTTGTTCCGCCGGGGCGATGCCTCCGCCGGATCGATGATCCGCTCGATCGTCGCCTTCACGTCAGCCGCGTTGAAGGTGTCGCCGTTGTGGAACTTCACGCCCTGGCGCAGCTTCAGCTCCCAGGTGGTGTCGTTCAGGGTCCTCCACTCGGTGGCCAGGCCCGGCTCCAGCTTCATCTCGTGGTTCCGGTAGATCAGCGTGTCATAGATGTTGTTGAGGATGTTGTAGGCCGGGGTCTCCGCGTGCCCCGCCGGGTCCAGCGTCGTCGCGTCCACGCCCTGCAGCACCACGACGGGCCTCTGTGCGCCCGCCCCGGACGAGCCCGCCCCACCGTCAGGGCCCCTGGAGGAGCGCCCCGCCCCGGCACATCCCGCCAGCACCAGGGCCACGGCCGACACCCACGCGGCCGCCCGCATCCACAACGCACGGTGGTGTTGCATCGCCCGATCGCTCCTTTCCACAGATGGGATTAGAGGAGATTCCACGGCGGATGCAATATTCCTTCCTTTCACTCTAGTCATTCGACCGTAGTTGCGCTCCTCCGAAGGGTTCATCGGACAGCACCATCACGACCTGCCAGTGCCCTCCAGCCGCCGGTTGTCAGGCCCGGCTAACCAAGTGTGCTCGCTTCACCCCTCCCCCAGGAACCGCCGCATGCCCTCCCGGGCCTCGTCGGTCACGATCTGGGCGCAGAACTCGCCGTGCTCGGTCTCCAACCGTGCGGCCACATCCCCCCAGGCGGCCCGCAGCAGGCGGCGGGTGCGGCGGACCGAGCCGGGCTGCAGCCGGGCGATCTCGGCCGCGACGCGCCAGGCCTCGGCGCGGACCTCCTCCGCCGGCACCACCCGGCTGGCCAGTCCCCACTCCACCGCCTCCCGGGCGGAGATGGTCAGGTTGCGCAGCAGCACCTCGGCGGCCCGCCTGGGCCCGATCAGCGCCGGCAGGAGGGCGGTCCAGCCGCCGTCGGGGCTGAAGCCCACCACGTTGTACCAGGGCGTGAAGCTCGCCTCGGGCGCCACCAGCACCACGTCCGCCGCCAGCACGAACCCCAGCGAGCCCCCGGTCACGATGCCGTGGACGGCCGCCACCACCGGCACCGGGAAATCCAGCAGCGCCTGCACCGCCCGGTTCAGCTGGCCCACCAGCCCGCTGGCGTACTCGTAGACGCCGTCACCCTGCTCGTAGAACCGGCGCACGTCGCCGCCGGTGGAGAAGGACCGCCCCTCCGCCTGCAGCACCAGCGCCCGCACGTCCGGGCGCCGCCGCAGATCGGCCAGGGCGTCGAGGAGTTCGGCGAGCAGTTCGGGAACCAGGCTGTTGTGACGTGCCGGCCGGTTCAGGGTGAGGCCGGCCACCGGGCCGTCCCACTCAACTCGCACGAGCGGTTCCACCGGCCACCACCCCTCCCTCGCCTGCTGCGCTGCGCCGCGCCGCCCGCCGGCGCCCGAATGCCCGGGCGAGGCCCGCCAGGCCGCCGGGCAGGAAGAGCACCAGCAGAGCGTAGAGCACGCCCAGGGCCAGGCGCCACCGCTCCGTGTAGCTGGAGAGCAGCGTCCCCGCCAGGCGGATGATGCCCGCGCCCAGCGCCGGCCCGCCCAGGGTGCCCACACCGCCGATGATCGACATCAGGAGCACCTGAATCGTCGTGTCGACGCCCAGCACCGACGGCACCACGAAGTTCTCCGTGGCGGCGTACATCACCCCGGCCAGCGAGGCCACGACGCCGGCCAGCACCAGGGCGCCGAGCTTGAAGGCGAACACGTTGTAGCCCACCGCGGCGGCCCGCTGCTCGTTCTCCCGGATCGCCACCAGCGTGCGGCCGAAGGGCGAGGCCAGCACGCGCCGCAGGACGAGGTAGGTCACCACCGCCAGGGCGAGCGTGAGGAAGTAGAGCTCCACCCGGTTGCGGGGGCCGTAGGCCCAGTCGGGCGCCACCTGGACGGCCAGCCCGTCGCTGCCGCCGGTGATCGGGCTGGCCTTCTCCGCCACCACCCGGAAGAACTCCGCAAACGCCATGCTCACCATGGCGAAGTAGACGCCCTTCACCCGCAGGGACAGGCTGCCCACGGCCAGCGCCAGCAGCGCGGCCACCAGCGGCGCAGCCGTGAGGGCGGTCCAGAAGCCGGCGCCGGCGTACTTGGCCAGCAGGATCGCCGTGTAGGTGCCGGTGCCGAAGAACAGGGCGTGGCCGAAGGAGACGATGCCCGTGTACCCCAGCAGCACGTCGAAGCTCATGGCGAACACGGCGAAGACGAAGGCGCCGATGAGCAGCGAGAGCAGGTAGCGGTTCTCGCCCACCACCGGCATGAAGGGCAGCAGGGCCAGCACGAGGATGACCGCGGCGGGCGCGGCCGCGCCGAGCCAGCCGCCCTCTTTGGCACGTCGGAGCAACACCCGGCTCACCCCCCCTGCCTGCCGAGAAGGCCCTGCGGCCGCAGGACCAGCACCACGGCCATAAGGGCGATGTTCACGGCCAGCGCAAACTGCGGCGCGTAGTAGCCCACAAAGGCCTGCGTCAGCCCCACCAGGATGGCCGCCAGCAGGGAGCCGGTGAAGCTGCCGAGGCCGCCCACCACCACCACGATGAAGGCCGGCAGCAGGTTCTCCGCCGCCAGGGTGGTATGCGCTCCCTCAAAAGGGCCGGCCACCGCGCCGCCCAGGGCCGCCAGCGCCCCGCCGAGGGCGAAGACACCGGTGAAGACCTTGCGGATGTCGATGCCCAGGGCCTGCACCATCTCCCGGTCCTCCACCCCGGCGCGCACGATGATGCCCAGCCGGCTCCGGGTCAGGAACAGGTGCACCAGCAGCCAGACCGTGAGCCCGACGCCGATGATGAAGAGCCGGTAGACGGGGAACGGCCGGTCGAAGACCGTGAAGGTGCCCTGCAGGGCCGCCGGCACGGCGAAGGGCAGGGGGTACGGCCCCCAGATCGCCTCCACCGCCTCGTCGAAGACCAGGATCAGTCCCATCGTCATGAGCACCTGAAAGAGCTGCCGCCCGTAGAGCGGCCGGATCGCCAGCAGCTCGATGAGGGCCCCGAGCACGGCCCCGACCAGCGTGCCGCCCGCCAGGGCCAGCACGAAGTTGCCGGTGGCCATGTAGATGGTCAGCGCCCCGTAGGTGCCCAGCATGTACAGGGCCCCGTGGGCGAAGTTCAGCACGTTCATCAGGCCGAAGATCAGGCTGAGGCCGGAGGCGATGAGGAACCAGAGCAGCCCGACGGTCAGCCCCTGCAGGGCCAGCCAGGTGATCAGCCCCATCTCACGCCACCCCCAGGTAGCGGCGCCGCAGCGCGGCGTCGCCCAGGATCTCGGCCATGGACCCCTGGTAGACGGTGCGGCCGTCGTCCAGCACGACCGCATGGTCGCCCACCGCGGCGGCCAGGCCGAAGTTCTGCTCCACCAGGAGCACCGTGGTCTGCGCCGCGATCTGCCGGAGCGCCTCGCCCAGCTGCTCCACCACCACCGGCGCCAGCCCCTTGCTGGGCTCGTCGATCAGGAGCAGGGCGTTCTCGCTCAACAGCACCCGCCCGATCGCCAGCATCTGCTGCTGGCCGCCGGAGAGCGTGCCGGCCGTCCGCCGCCAGGCCCGGGCCAGGTCGGGGAAGAGGCGCAGCACCCAGTCCAGCCGGGCCTCAAGCCCGCTGCCCCGCGGCGGGTCGGCGGGGCCCCCTCGGGCGTATCCCTCGGGCGCCCGCCCACGCAAAGGCCAGGGCAGGTCGCCGCCGCGGACGGCCACCCGCAGGTTCTCCGCCACGGTGAGGTCCCGGAAGATGCCCCGGTCCTCCGGCACGTAGCCGATCCCCCGCCGGGCCACCTGGTGCGGGGCGAGCCGGGTGATCTCCTCGCCCCGGAAGACGACCCGCCCGGCCCTGGCCGGCGTCAGCCCCATCACGGTGCGGAGCGTGGTCGTCTTGCCGGCGCCGTTGCGCCCCAGCAGCACGGTGATGGCGCCCGGCGGCACGGCGAGCGTGACCCCCTGCAGGATGTGGTACTCGCCGATGTACGTCTGCACTCCGTCAAGCTCCAGCAGCGCCATCCGTTCCCTCCTCCCCAGCGGCCTGCCAGCTCCCGGCCAGCGCGTAGCCGTGGCTGGCGCCCAGGTAGGCCGCCTGCACCCGCTCGTCCGCGACGATCTCCTGCGGGGAGCCCTCCGCGATCACCGTGCCCTCCGCGAGCACGGTGATCGCGTCGGAGATCTCCAGCACGATGTCCATCTTGTGTTCCACCATGAGGATGGTCCGCTTCCCCTGCGCCCGGATCCGCTCGATGACGGCGATGATGCCCGGCACCTCCTCGCGGCTCATGCCGGCGGTCGGCTCATCCAGCAGCAGCAGCTCCGGGTCCATGGCCAGCAGCATGGCAATCTCCAGCTTGCGCTTCTCGCCGTGGGCCAGCTCCCGGGCGAGCACGCGGGTCCGGTCCTGCATCCCCACCGTCTCCAGCGCCGCCTCGGCGGCCTCCCGGTACTCCGCCAGGCCCTCCGCCCTGCGCCAGAAGTGCCAGGAGTGCCGGCCCCTGGCCTGGGCGGCCAGGCGCACGTTCTCCAGCACGGTCAGCTCGGGGAAGAGGTTGGTCAGCTGGAACGAGCGGCCGATGCCCCGCCGGGCGATCAGGTGGGGCGGGAGGCCCGTGATGTCCTGACCCTTGAACAGGATCCGGCCGGACGACGGCTTGTAGATGCCGCTGATGAGGTTGAAGAGCGTGGTCTTGCCGGCGCCGTTGGGGCCGATGACGGTTCGCAGGGTGCGGGCCGGCACCTGCATGGAGATGCCCCGGTTGGCCGCCAGCCCGCCGAAGCTGATCGAGACCTCTTGCGTCTCCAGGAGAATCTCCGGGCCCACGCATCTCCCTCCCAGCGTTAGTTCACCCGCACCGGCGGAGCCGTCTCCTCAGGCGAGAGTTCGTTGATCAGCCGGGGAACCGGGTAGTCGTGCTCGCCGTCCTTCACGATCTCCACGTAGTACATGGGCTGCAGGGCCTGGTGGTCCTCCTTGCGGAAGGTGTAGGTCCCCTTGGGCCCCTCGAAGCTCATGCCCTCCAGCGCCTCGATCAGCTTGCCGGCGTCGGTGGAGCCGGCCTTCTTGATGCCCTCCACGATGGCGATGCCGGCCGCCATGCCGCCCGCGGTGAAGAGGTCCGGCGGCTCGCCGTAGAGCTTCTGGTGCTCGGCCACGAGCCAGTCGTTCACCGGGGTCTTGGGCAGCGTGTAGAAGTAGCGCACCACGCCGCGCAGGCCCACGGCCGCGTCGCCCAGGCCCTGCAGCGAGGCCCGGTCGCCGATGCTGGTGGTCACCCGCATCTGGTCAAAGAGCCCCATCTCGCCGATCTGCTGGAAGAGCTTCAGGGCGTTGCCGCCCGACCAGGTGACCATCAGCACGTCGGGGTCGAGGTCGCGCACCTGCTGCAGGTAGGTGGCGAAGTCCTTCGCGTCCAGCGGCACGTTGATGTTCCGGACCACCACGCCGCCGGCCTCCTCGAAGACCGGGTTCCAGGCGTCCTGGGCCGAGGTGCCGAAGGCATTGTCGGGCGCCAGGTGCACCACCCGGTCGCCGGGCTTCTCGATGGCGGCCTTGCCGCCCGCCAGGGCGTCCTGGCTGTTGATGCCGGCGGTGCGGAAGATGTACTTATTGAAGTCCGTCGTGGTCAGCTGGTCGCCCGCGGCCGGGTCAACCATGTAGAGGACCTCGTACTGCTCCGCCAGCGAGGCGATCTGCAGCGCCACCGGTGTCGAGGCCGAGCCCTGGAGGATGTGCACCTTGTCCTGCTCCAGCAGCTTCACGGCCTTCTGCTTGCCGACGTCCGGGCTGCCGGTGTCGTCCTCGATAATGATCTCGATCGGCCGGCCGAGCACCTCGTTGGTGCCGCCGGTCGCGTACTGGATGCCCAGCTTGAGCCCCTTGATCTCCTGGTCCGCGTAGCCCGCCAGCGGCCCGGTCACCGACGTGACCACGCCGATCTTGATGGGCTCGGCGGCCCTCCCCCCTCCGCCACCGCCCTCCCCGGCGGAGCGCGACCCACCGCCGGATGAGCAGGCCGTGGTGAGCAGGGCCAGGATCAGGGTCAGGATCACCGCTTGGAACCGGATGGAACGCATTCGCTCACACCCCCACGTGTTTGTCGGTTCCGGTTCTGGGTCTCCATCTGGCTGCGGCTACCCCCACCGGAGGGCGGTGGCCCCCCAGGTGTAGCCGGTGCCGGCGCTGAGCAGGACCACCAGGTCCCCGGGCGACAGGAGCCGCCGCTGCACGGCCTCGTGGAGGGCCACCAGCGGGTCGATGGCCGACATGTGGCCGTACTGGTCCAGGTAGACATGCCGCTCCGGCGGAACGCCCAGCGCCGCCATCACCTGCTCGAACAGGGAGCGCTTGGTGTGCAGCATCGCTACGAACCGGATCTCCTCCGGCCGGTGGCCGCTCTTCACCACCGCCTCCCGCGCCACCCCCACGAAGCGCTCGAACGAGACCGGGTCCAGCCGCTGCTTCATCTCGGCCGGGTCGGTCACGTCCAGGAAGTGCAGCCGCTCCCGCACCGTGGCCTCGCTGGCGGGCAGCTTCGACCCGCCGGCGGGCACCTTCACGAAGTCGTGGAACGAGCCGTCGGTGACGGCCGCCGTCTCCAGCACGAGGTTGTGCCCGTACCCCCGCTGCAGGATGGCCGCCGCCGCCCCGTCGCCGAAGTTGAACATGAAGCGGGACCGGGCGTTGGCGTAATCGATGAGCGCCCCCTCCCTGCTGGCCCCCACCAGCAGGACGCTGCGCATCCCGGGGTTCGCCAGGAGCAGCGAGCGGGCCACGTTCAGGGCGATCGGGCAGCCCACGCTGACGGCCGCCACCTCGAAGGCCACCGCCTGCCTCAGGCCCAGCTCGTACTGGATCTTGGGCGCCGCCAGCCAGACGGCGTAGTCCTTGTGCGGGCTGCCGAAGTAGATGACCGCGTCGATCTCCTCCGGGGCCACCTGCGCCAGCAGCGGCCGGGCGGCCTTGACGGCCATGTCGGAGACGTGCTCGTCCGGGTCCGCGCGGCGCTTGCGCTCGACGCCCATCTTCTCCCGGACCACCGCCTCAGGCAGCCCGGACCGGGCGGCGATCTCCGCCGCGGTCTCCTCCCGCGCGGGCATGTAGATGTTGAACGCTCGCAGACCGACCTTCTCCACCGGTTCCCCTCCTATGCGGTGTGCCCCGCCTGATCAAGCCGTGCCAGTTCGCCCTTCAGCACCTTTCCGGAGGCGTTCCGGGGCAGGTCCGCCATGAAGTGGAACCGCTTGGGCACCTTGTACTTGGCGAGCTGCTGTGCGCAGTGCGCCCGCAGCTCCTCCTCCGTCACGGAGCCCCCCGGCGCCAGCACGACCGCGGCGTGCGGCACCTCGCCCCACTCGGGATGCGGCACACCGTAGACCGCCGCCTCCACCACGGCGGGGTGCGACTGGATCACCTGCTCCACCTCGACCGGGTAGACGTTCTCGCCGCCGGAGATCAGCATCTCCTTGAGGCGCCCGGCGATGGTGACGAACCCCTCCTCGTCGGCCCGGGCCAGGTCGCCGGTGCGGAACCAGCCATCGCGCACCGCCTGGGCCGTGGCCTCGGGGTTCCGCCAGTAGCCGGCGAACACGTTGGGCCCCTTCACGGTGATCTCGCCCACCTCGCCCGGGGCCACGGGCTTACCGGTGGCGGGGTCCAGCAGCCGCACCCGGCTGAACGGGGCCGGCCGGCCGATGGAGCCGGCCTTGCGCAGGTAGTCGGCCGGGTCCACCATCATGAAGACTGTGGGCGCCGTCTCCGTGAGGCCGTAGCCCTGGCCGAAGGGGATGCCCCTGCTGTGATAGGCCCGGATCAGGTCCACCGGGCAGGGCGCCCCGCCGCTGTAGAACATCCGCACCGAGGAGAGGTCGGGGGCCAGGCGGTCGATGGCCTCCAGCAGCCGCTGGTGCACCGTGGGCACGCCGAAGACAACCGTCACCCGCTCCGCCTCGATCAGCCGGACCGCCTGGTCGGGGTCGAAGCGCGGCGGGATGACCACGCGCCCGCCGGCCAGCAGCGTGGGCAGCAGGAAGAGGCCCAGGCCGCCGATGTGGAACATGGGCAGGAGCGTGATGGTCACGTCGCTCGACCGCAGGTCGATGGTGAGCAGGTCGTTCATCGCGTTCCAGAAGAAGTTGTTGCTGGTGAGTACCGCCCCCTTGGGCTTGCCCGTGGTCCCCGAGGTGTAGCCGATCACCAGGGGGGTGTCCCAGGGGAGCGGCTCGTCGTCGGCGTCCCCGCCGGCCGCGGCGCCCGCATGGTCGCCTTCGCCGGCCGCCGCCCGGGCGACCAGGTGCGCGAAGTCGAGCCCGCCGTCCCCGGCGGTGATGCGCACGGGCTCAGGCAGCCCCAGCCGCGCCGACAGGTCGCCGGCCGTGGTCACGTACTCACCGCTGCAGAAGATGCGACTCGTCTCGCTGTCGCGCAGCTGGTACTCCAGCTCCGCCGGCGAGAGTCGCCAGTTGAGGGGCACCAGACACGCCCCGATGCGGGAGGCGGCCAGCAGCAACAGCAGGTACTCCGGCCCGTTGACGCTGAGGACGGCGATGCGGTCCCCCTGGCGCACGCCCAGCGGCCCCCTTAGCGCCCTGCTGGCCGCCGCGACCCGCTCCTCCAGGGTCCGGTAGGTCCAGCGGATGCCGTCCCCCACGACGGCCACGGTCTCCGGGCGCATCCACGCCTGCGCCCGCACCCAGTAGCTGATCTCGTACAAGCCCCGCTCACTCCTTCCCCCAAGTCTCGCTATGCTCAGCCGGCCGGCTGTCCGGGATCCCCTTCCCCGGGGCGCGGCACGAGCCCGTGAAGCACGATCGACACCACGCTCTCCACCACCTCCCTGGGGGGCACCCGCCCCTCCCAGAGCGCCCAGCGCATGCCCACCATGTGGAAGGCGCCCATCAGGGCGTAGGCGGCGGCCTCGGCGTCCAGCTGGCGGAACTGCCCGCGGGCCATCGCCTGCCTGAGGCCCCGCATATAGCCCTCGGCCAGGCGGGAGTAGTACCAGCGGTGCAGCTCCGGGTCGACGAACTCGCACTCCCGCACGATGATGTACAGGTTCCGCCGCCGGGTGACGAAGTGGAGGAACGTCTCCAGACCCACCCGCTCGGCCTCGGCCCGGTCGGTGATCGACGCCACGGCCATGGCCAGCTCCTGGCGCAGATCGTGGCTCATGGTGCGGACGAGCGCCCGGAAGATGTCCTCCTTGGCCTTGAAGTAGATGTAGAAGGTGCCCTGGGCGACGTTGGCCCTGCGGGTGATCTCCGCCACCGAGGCCCGGAAGAAGCCCAGCTCGGCGAAGACCTCCTCCGCCGCCTCGAGGAGCTTCCGCCTGGTGGCTTCGGCCCGTTCGCTCATCTTCTCGACCTTGCCGCTGAACTCGGTTCCGTCCGGCTGGGGAGAGGTGGTCCTGCGCATGCCATCACTCCTTGACGAGTTGGTGATGCGTGACTCATGAGTCATGAAACGGCGATACTGCGGGCCTTTATTCGGGATGATAAGTGACTCATCTGTCATGATCTCTCTAATCAGATACGTCTGTATGCAACGAATCTCCTCCTTATTGATAGTTTTCCGCGCAAGTGATTTCCGGCACAAAAGGATTGGACGGCAGGGGCTCCACCCGCGGCCGGCGCGGGGCTGCGCGGAACGCGCGAACCCCCGCCTCGACTGAGGCGGGGGCACATGTTCTCCTGATGTGGTTGATCCGCCGGGCGCAGGGTCTACGCCCGCGCCCCTTCCCGCAGCCGGAACCGGTCCACCTCGGCGAAGGTCGCCTCGGCGATGCCGGCCAGCTCGGAGGCCGATGCAGCCAGCTCTTCCGTGGCTGCGGCGTTGGACTGGGCGATGGCCGTCAGGCGGTCGGCGTGGTCGCCGATCTCGCTCATCGTCGCGCCCTGCTCCTCGATGGCGGCGGCGATGCGGGCCAGCAGGTCGTGGCTCTCCCGGGCCGCCTGCTCGATGCGGTCCATCTCGGTGCTGACGGCGGCCACGCTCTCCGCAGCCCGCCGGGCCTCCTCCACCGCCCGCTTCACCAGGACGTTGATCTCCTTCGCGGACTTGCTGGAGCTGGCGGCCAGGTGGCCCACCTCGGAGGCGACCACGGCGAAGCCCTTGCCGTGCTCGCCGGCCCGGGCGGCCTCGATGGCGGCGTTGAGCGAGAGCAGGTTGGTCTGCGCGGCGATCTCCTCGATCACGTTGGTGAACTTGCTGATCTGCTCGCTGCTGGCGGCGATCGCCTCCACGATGGAGACCATGCGCTCCATGGCGGCCCGGCTGGCCTGCACGACCGCGACGGTCTCGCTGGACTTGCCGCTGGCCGTCTCGGCGTCGGCCGCGAGGGCGGAAATCGTGCTGCCGGACTCCCGCACCGCGCGGCTCACCTGCTCCACCGTGAGCATCTGGTCCGTGGCGCCCTCGGCGATCTGCTCGGTGGCCCTGCTGTTCTCCTGCGCCGCGTTGGCCACCAGGCTGGCCTGGCCGCGGAGCGTGAGCAGCGTGTTGGTCAGCACCTCCAGGGCGGCGTTGTACTGCTCGGCCAGGACCGCCAGCTGCCCCTTCGCCTGGGCCTGCACCGTGCGGCTGAGGTCGAAGGACGCCAGGGCCTGGACGGACTCGATCACATCCTTCAGCACCGCGGCCAGCCGCGCTGCGGCCGTCGCGGCGGTCTCCTGCGCCTCCCGGAACCTGCCCTCGGCGGCGATCGCGTGCTGCTGCAGATCCAGCTCGCCGTCGGCCAGCGCGGCCAGCTGGGCGTTGAGGGCGTCCACGGTGGACTCGATCTGCTCGGCGGTGCGGTTGGCCGCCTCCTTGATGCGGCCCAGCTCGCCCGGCAGCGTCGTGTGGATGCGCCGCCCGAACTCGCCGCGCTTGAGGCCGTCCAGCATCTGGCTGATGTCGGAGACGGCGATCTCCACGCCGTCCAGGGCCAGGTTGATCGACCGGGCGATCTCGGCCATGCGGGAGCGGCCGGGCAGGTCGATACGGGCGCTCAGGTCGCCCCGTTCGAACTTCGCCATCGCCTCGGCGAAGGCGGTGAGGGGCTCGATCTGCCAGCGGTAGACGAGCAGGGCCAGCGCGCAGCCCACCATGCCGCCCGCGGCGGCGAGCGCCCAGAGCAGCGCAGGCGACATGCCCAGGGTGCCGACGGTGGCCAGCCCGATGGCCACCAGGGCAGGCCAGCCCAGCAGGATCAGCTGCTGGCCCCCGGCGCCCAGCCGCTCGCCCAGGCTCTCCCGGCGCCTGAGGCTGCCCAGCGTGTCCAGGAGCCCCTTCTCGCCGGCGTTCATGCGCTTGTACAGCTGCTCCGCGGCGGCGATCTCCTCCCGCGAGGGCTTGCGCCGCACCGACCGGTAGCCCACGATCTTGCCGTCCACCTTGATCGGCGAGACGACGGCCTTCACCCAGTAGTGGTCGCCGTTCTTGCAGCGGTTCTTGACGATCCCGACCCACCGCTCTCCGGCCTGGATGGTGTCCCACATGTCCTTGAAGGCGGCCGGCGGCATGTCCGGGTGGCGCACGATGTTGTGGGGCTTGCCGACCAGCTCCTCGAGCGTGTACCCGGCCACGGCGCAGAACGAGGCGTTGGCGGCGGTGATGATCCCGCGCAGATCGGTCTCCGAGATCAGTCGCTCCTCAGCCGGATAGTCGTGCTCAACCTGAGTCACGGGTATGTTCCGTTTCATAATCAGTTCTCCCCCTGGGATCACGTCTGTCCGGCGATTGCTAGAAAACGATTTTCTGGTACGCGGATTGTTGATAAATACCTTTGGTCTACTAGGTTACATCATGTCGAAGCGGTTCGACAACACCTGATTTCCGTCGATCACGATAACGCTTTGTACTGTATTTCGTACAACTTTAAGACGTGCCCATATTAGGGTGCCAGACCGATGCCAGAACCGGGAGTACGACCTAATCCTTTGGACTCCGGGTGCGCCCCAGGTTCGGTGAGCCCCCGCGCTGCCCGCGTCCGGGCGGTACGGGCGGCGAAGGAGACAGGAAGGGCCGGAGAGCCCGAACGGGTCTCCGGCCCTTGCTCGTTTCACCTATCCGACCATCTGCACCAGCCCGGTCAGGGCGATCAGCGCACCGCCCAACGAGGCCAACAGGCCGCTGGCCATCCGGGTCACGCCGGGCAGCTGATCGCTCTCGCCCCGTACGTACGCGGCCACCGTCGTCTGCTCCCCCAGCAGCGCGTGGCCGGCGCCGGCCAGCACCAGCGAACCTCCCATGGTCAGCAGCTGCCACCCCGGCCAGAGCTGCGGAGCCAT
Source organism: Symbiobacterium terraclitae (assembly GCF_017874315.1). Taxonomy (NCBI): domain Bacteria; kingdom Bacillati; phylum Bacillota; class Clostridia; order Eubacteriales; family Symbiobacteriaceae; genus Symbiobacterium; species Symbiobacterium terraclitae. Next base: position 47,519 of record NZ_JAGGLG010000025.1, read on the forward strand.
GCTGCGCAGGGCCAGGGTCACCGCCAGTCCCACGAAGCCCGCCACCATGAACACCCGGAGCCACCGGTCGTGCGCCTGCCCCCACCGGTACAGCCGCAGCCGCCACCAGAGCCGCCGCTCCATCCCCGCCATCCCCTCTTGTCAAAAGGATCGGTTATGGATAGGATAACAGACGCTCATGAGGGGTGGCAAGGGCGAACATACAGATTGTTGTTATCGATGTTGCACAAAGGGGTGTAGAGCCGCGACGCCTGGCCCTCCCGCTTCCCACCTGGCACCTGCCTCTGCCACGCTGGTACGCGCGAAACAGGCGGCCCCCCACGCGGACGGGCCGCCCATTTACATCTCGTCGATTCGGGCCCCCAGACGGCGCAGGTCATCGAAGAACGCCGGATACGACTTGGCCACGTGGTGCGCATCCCGGATCACCACCGGCTCCCGGGCCCGCAGCGACACGATGGTGAGCCCCATGATCACCCGGTGGTCGATGCGGCTCTCCACGGCCACGCCGCCCTCCACCCCCTCGGGCCGGCCGGCTACGATCAGCTTGTCCCGCTCCTCCCCCACCCGGGCCCCGAGCTTGTTCAGCTCCGCCCGGTAGTCGGAGATCCGGTCGCACTCCTTGTAGCGCAGGTTTTCTACATTATAGAAAACCGTCTCCCCCTCGGCGAGGACGGCGGCAGCGGTCAGGGCCAGGACGGCGTCGGTGAAGGGATCGCCGTCGAAGCGCCCGCCCCGGAGGGGCCTGCCCCCCCGGATGCGCACCTGCTGCCCGTCGTGGGCGATGTCCGCCCCCATCGCCGCCAGAACCTCCACCGCTTGCCGCTCCCCCTGCTCGTCGTGGAAGAGCCGGGGGATCGTCACGTCGGAGGGCACCACGGCCGCGGCGGCCATCAGGGCGGCGGCGCCGGGGTAGTCGCCCGGAACGGTGTACTCCCGGGCCCGGTACCGCTGCCCGCCCGGGATGTGGAAGCGGCGCAGGTCGTCCGAGGCCTCCACCCGGATCCCCGCCTCACGCAGCACCTGCAGCGTCTGCCGGATCGGCGGGCGGGACTTCATGTCCCCCGTCACCTCGATGGTCAGGTCTCCGCCGATCAGCGGCGCGGCGAAGAGCAGCGCCGACGTGTACTGGCTGGAGACCTCGCCGCTCACCCGCACGGTGCCGCCGCGCAGTCGGCTGCTTCCGCCGTCCAGCCGACCGCCACCCGTGGTTGCCGCGGTCCTGGGCCCGCCGCTGCGGATCCTGATCGGCAGGCGCCCGTCCCGGCTCTCCACTTCCGCACCGAGCTGCTTGAGGGCGTCCAGCAGGTCGCCCTGGGGCCGCTTGCCCAGCGACTCGACGTAGTCGGTGACGAAGGTGATGTCGTCCAGCGTGGCGGCGCAGACGGCCATCAGGAAGCGCAGCACCGCCCCGGCGTTGCCCGGGTTCAGGGTACCCGGGTTGCGGGGGTTGGCCCCGAACCCCCGGACCCGCAGGTGCTCGCCCTCCGGTGTCAGCACCGCGCCGAGGTCGGTCAGGCAGCGCTTCAGCGCCGTGGCGTCCTCGCTTTCGGCGGGGAAGCGGATGAGCGACTCCCCCTCGGTCAGGGCGGCGGCGAGGAGATAGCGCGTCGTGTAGTTCTTCGAAGACGGCGGATGCACCACGCCCTCCAGGCGTGTGGCGGGATAGACGCAAACGTCCATCTGATCGCTCCCCTTGAGTGAGCTAGGAAAGATACGTGCGGCCTGCTGGGGATGGCGAGTCCGTCCCAGGGTCAACCCGAGCTGCCATGGGAACTGTGTGCGAGTGCGCAGGCGGCTGCCCCACCCTGCGAGTGTCAAGAAACAGTACACCCGTCGACCGGCCACGGATTTTTCTTGACACTCCTGGCAGGCCAACCCCTGCGGAACCTCGGGTACAGGGACTTCAGCCCGCCCTCCGGCAGCGATGCCGGCTACACAGACGACTGCCACACCCATCGAGTGTCAAGAAACAGCACACCCGTCGACCGGCCACGGATTTTTCTTGACACTCCCGGCAGGCCCACCCCTGCGGAACCTCCGGTACATGCACTTCAGCCCGCCCTCCGGCAGCGATGCCGGCTACACAGACGACTGACACACCCAGCGAGTGTCAAGAAACAGTACACCCGTCGACCGGCCACGGATTTTTCTTGACACTCCCGGCAGGCCAACCCCTGCGGAACCTCGGGTACAGGGACTTCAGCCCGCCCTCCGGCAACACCGACGACTGCCACACCCAGCGAGTGTCAAGAAAAAGCACGCCCGTCGACCGGCCACGTATTTTTCTTGACACTCCCGGCAGGCCAACCCCTGCGGAACCTCCGGTACAGGCACTTCAGCCCGGCCTCCGGCAGCGATGCCGGCTACACAGACGACTGCCCCACCCGGCGAGTGTCAAGAAACGGTACACCCGTCGACCGGCCACGGATTTTTCTTGACACTCCGGGCCGCCAGACGCCTGTCGCCACCGGTGGCCGCGCTCCGCACCCCCTGGATGAGCAAGTCCCCTGCCGATCAGTCAACCCTTCGCCCAGCCTGCCCCCATCAGCCAAACAGATCACCGACAGCCGCCGCCCATGCTCCCCATCGCCCGGCGCCGGGCGGCGTGGGCCTGGTCGAACAGCCGGGCCAGGGCCTCGGCGTCGCCCGCAGCGATCGCCGCCTCCAGGTCCGCGAGCGCACCCCGGAAGGCGGCGACCGCCTCCTCCAGGGCGGGCCGGTTGTTGGCCCAGATCTCGTGCCAGAGGGCTGCGGGGCTGTCGGCGATGCGGGTGGTGTCCCGGAAACCGCCGGCGGCCAGCGCCAGCGTGCCCGGCTGGGCCTCGTCCAGCCGCAGCGCAGCCGCGGCCAGCGCGGTGGCGACCAGCTGCGGCAGGTGCGAGGCGCCGGCTGCCCGCCGGTCGTGCTCCTCGGGGGTCATCACGACGGGCTCGGCGCCCAGCGCCACGACCAGGTCGCGGACCCGCTCCAGGGCGGTCTGCACCGGTTGCGCGCCCCTCGGCGCCCCCGCCCGCTCGCCCGGCGTCAGCACCCAGCGGCAGCCGGGGATCAGGTCGGCGGAGGCCGCGGCGACGCCGGAGCGCTCGCGGCCGAACATCGGGTGGCCGCCGACGAAGGCGACGCCGTCAGGCAGGTGCGCCTCCCACGCCGCCACCACCGCCGCCTTCACCGAGGCCACGTCGGTGACGATCGTGCCCGGGCGCAGCAGCGGCGCGGCGTGGGGCGCCAGGTCGATCATCGCCTGGACCGGCATGGCCAGGATCACCAGGTCGGCCCGTGCCAGGGCGGCGGCGGGGTCGGCGACCATGCGGTCCACCGCCCCGAGCCGCACCGCTTCCGGGATGCCCGCCGCGGCATCACCCGGAGTGCCGGCCTGCGCTGCGCCGGCGCGCGCAGCGTCGACTGCGACAGCACCAGCCGCGGCGAGCCCGCAACCGGCAACTCCCACGACGCCTGCGCCAGTCGACCAGGCGGCGCCCGCACTAGTCGCCCCGGCGGCGCCCGCACCAGTCGCCCAGGGGGCGCCCGCACCGGGCGCCCGGGCAGCATCCCCACCAGCCGCCGCCCGGCCGATCCCGATCACCTCGCCCGCCAGGCCCCGCTGCCGCAGGGCCATGCCGATGGAGCCGCCGATCAGCCCGACGCCCCAGATGGCGACGGTGCCAAAACCGCTACACATGGGCCGACACGGGGGTCGGCAGCCGGCGGCCCAGCACCTGGGCGATCGCCGCGATCTCGTGCATCATCTGGTGGAAGGCGGTCGGGCCGATGGTCTGGGCGGCGTCAGACTTGGCCTCGTCCGGGCGCTGGTGCACTTCCACCAGGATGCCGTCGGCGCCGGCGGCCACGGCGGCCCGGGCCAAGGCGCCCACGAAGGCCCGCTTGCCCACGCCGTGGCTGGGGTCCACCACCACCGGCAGGTGGGTGAGCGACTTGGCCACCACGACGGCGGAGAGGTCCAGCGTGTTGCGGGTGGCGGTCTCGAAGGTCCGGACGCCCCGCTCGCAGAGGATCACCTGGTGGTTGCCCTCGCTCATCACGTACTCGGCGGCCATCAGCCACTCCTCGATCGTGGCGGACATGCCCCGCTTCAGCAGCACGGGCTTGTTGGTCCGCCCCACTTCCTTGAGCAGGCTGAAGTTCTGCATGTTCCGGGTGCCGATCTGCAGCACGTCGGCGTACTCGGCCACCAGCTCGACGTCCCGGGTGTCCATGACCTCGGTGACGACGGGCAGGCCGGTCAGCGCCCGGGCCTCGGCCAGGTACTTGAGCCCCTCCTCGCCCAGGCCCTGGAATGAGTACGGGCTGGACCGGGGCTTGAAGGCGCCGGCGCGCAGCGCGTGGGCGCCGCCGTCCCGCACCAGGCGGGCCGACTCCAGCAGCAGCTCGCGGCCCTCCACGGAGCACGGGCCGGCCACGACCCAGAGGTCGCTGCCCCCCACCGTCGCTCCGCCCACGCGGATCACCGTGTCCTCGGGATGGAAGTCCCGCGAGACCAGCTTATACGGCTTCGAGATCGGGGTCACCCGCTCGACGCCGGGGGCCGCCTCCAGATTCAGGTCGGACAGCACCCTCCGGTCGCCGCCGATGGCCCCGATGATCGTCCGCTCTTCCCCCTGGGAGAGGTGTACGCCGAATCCCGCCGCTCGAACCCGTTCCACGACCTCGTTCACCTGCGCCTGTGTGGCGCCCTTCCGCATGACGATGATCACCGCACAACACCTCGCCCTTCGCTCTGGTTTCGCAGGAGCAAAGCAAACGGCTTCCATCCCGTGTAGGGACGGAAGCCGAAATCGCTCGACTTTCGTGGTACCACCCTGCTTGACCCGCGGCCGCGGGCCCACTCTTTCCCGGGGACTGACATCCCCTGCGCCCGTGGTAACGGGGGCGTGCCGGCGTACCTACTCAACCGACCCGGTTGAACCTCCGGGCAGGTTTTTCAGCCTGCGCTCACGGGTGTATTCGATCCCGCCTTCGGCGCCAGCTTGCACCAACCGCTGGCTCTCTGTGGCTCTCCGGCACTGGGTCTACTTCTCCCGCTCATCGCTTTACGATATTGAAGCCGATTGTACACCGGTACCTCGGTGCCGTCAATACCTGCAGTTCACAACGTCACAAAGCGGACAGCCTCAGTCCGGTGCCCGGCCGCGTCGCCGCCTTCAGCTCCTCGGCCAGGATCCGGACCCGGCTGATCAGCTCGTGCTCGGGCAGCCCCTCGCCGCAGTGGCGGACGAAGGCCGACCCCACGATGGCCGCATCCGCCACCTCCGTCACCTGCCGTACGTGCTCCGGCCGTGAGACGCCGAAGCCCACCGCCACCGGCGTGTCGGTGACGGCCTTCACGGCCCGCACCATGGCCGTCACCTGCGGCGGCAGCGACGCCCGCATCCCCGTCACGCCCGTGAGCGAGACGGCGTAGAGGAAACCCCGGGCGAGCTCGGCAGCCCGGCGGATGCGGTCCGGCGGCGAAGTGGGGGCCACGAACTGGATCAGGTCCAGCCCCGCCTCCTGCGCGGCCGGCCGGATCTCGTCCCCCTCCTCCATCGGCACGTCGGGCAGGATCAGCCCGTCGACGCCGGCCGCAGCCGCCCGGCGGCAGAAGGTCTCCACGCCCGGCCGCAGGACCAGGTTGTAGTATGTCATGATCAGGAGCGGAATCTGCAGCCCGTCGGCCCGCAGCGCCGCGACCAGCTCCAGCACGTTGTCGGTGTTGGCGCCGGCCGCCAGCGCCCGCTGGCTCGCCGCCTGGATGACCGGGCCGTCCGCCAGCGGGTCGGAGAAGGGCAGGCCCAGCTCCACCATGTCGACCCCGGCCTCGGCCAGGGCGTGCACCAGCCTGCGGGTGGTCGCCAGCGAAGGGTCGCCGGCGGCGATGTAGGCGATCAGCCCCTTCTCGCCCCGGCTGCGCAGCGCCGCAAAGCGCCCGGCGATCCGGCTCATGCCCCCTCACCTCCCAGGATGCGGGCCACCTCGGCCATGTCCTTATCGCCCCGGCCAGACAGGCTGATGACCACGATCTGGTCCGGCGCCATCTCCGCGGCCAGCTTCACGCCCTGGTAGACGGCGTGGCTGGACTCCAGCGCCGGGATGATCCCCTCGGTGCGGCTCAGCAGCTGCATCGCCTCCAGCGCCTGCTGATCGGTGACGGCCACGTACTCGGCCCGGCCCGTGTCGCGCAGGTAGCAGTGCTCCGGCCCCACGCCCGGGTAGTCCAGGCCCGCGGAGATCGAGTGGGCCTCCAGCACCTGGCCGTACTCGTCCTGCAGCAGGTACGCCTTCGCACCGTGGAAGACGCCGATTGCGCCGCCGCCGGTCATCGTGGCGCCGTGCCTGCCGCTCTCGAGCCCGAGCCCGCCCGCCTCGGTGCCCACCAGCCGCACCTCCGGGAAGGGCACGAAGGGGTGGAAGATGCCGATGGCGTTGGAGCCGCCGCCGACGCAGGCGACGATGGCGTCCGGCAGCCGCCCCTCCGCCTCCTGGATCTGGCTCATGGTCTCGTAGCCGATCACCGCCTGGAAGTCCCGCACGATCATCGGGTAGGGGTGCGGTCCCACCGCCGAGCCGATGATGTAATGCGTGGTCTCCACGTTGGTGACCCAGTCGCGGATCGCCTCATTGGTGGCGTCCTTCAGCGTGCGGGAGCCCGACCTCGTCGGGATCACCCGGGCCCCCAGCAGCCGCATGCGGAAGACGTTCAGCTCCTGGCGGGCCACGTCCACCTCGCCCATGTGGACGTCGCACACCAGGCCGAAGAGGGCGGCCACCGTGGCGGCGGCCACGCCGTGCTGGCCGGCGCCGGTCTCGGCGATGATCCGCTTCTTGCCCATGCGCCGGGCCAGCAGCGCCTGCCCCATGGCGTTGTTGATCTTGTGGGCGCCGGTGTGGTTCAGGTCCTCGCGCTTCAGGTAGATCTTCGCCCCGCCGGCGTACGCCGTCAGCCGGGCCGCATAGTAAAGGGGTGTGGGCCGGCCGATGTACTGCCGGCGGTAGTAGGCGAGCTCCTCCAGGAACTCGGGGTCGTTCTTGTAGCGGTTGTAGGCATCCTCCAGCTCGATGCAGGCGGCCATCAGGGTCTCGGGCACGTAGCGCCCGCCGAAGGGGCCGAAGTGCCCACGGGCGTCCGGCAGTGCGGTGCTCATCGCGCAGCCCCCTTTGCCGCCTCCACGAAGGCGTAGATCTTGTTGATGTCCTTGCTGCCCCCGGTCTCGACGCCGCTGGAGACGTCGACTCCGCCCGGCGCTGCGTGAGCGATGGCATGGGCGACGTTCTCGGGGTTCAGCCCCCCGGCCAGGATCAGCCGGGGGCGGCCCGGGGTCAGCGGCTCGTCCGGGCCGGCCATGGTCACCCCTGCCTGCTGTAGGACCCGAGCAGCCCAGCGGACCAGGGTCCAGTCCAGCGTCTGGCCGGTGCCACCGGCCTGGCCATCGACGTAGGGGTCCAGCAGGAGCCCCGCCGCCTCCCGGTACTCGGGCAGCCGGGCCAGGTCGTCCGGCCCCTTGATGCGGAAGGCCTTGATCACCGGCAGGCCCACCTGGCCGATGGCCTCGGGCGGCTCGCTGCCGTGCAGCTGCACCGCCTTCAGCCCGGCCTGCGCCGCCACCCGGCGGATCTCCTCCACCGGGGCGTCCACGAACACGCCCACCGTCACCGTCTCGGGCGGCAGCCCGGCGATGAGCGCCTCGGCCCGCTCGGGCGTCACCTGCCGCCGGCTGGGGGCGAAGACGAAGCCCAGGGCGTCCGCCCCGGCCTCCACGGCGGCCACGGCGTCCTTCATGTTCTGCAAGCCGCAGATTTTCACCCACATGCGGCACTCGCTCCTTTCTCCGTGTCGGCCGCCCTACGCCAAGCCCCACAGCGCCCGCAGGTCAGCCACGTCCTACGCCACACCCCGGAGCGCCCGCAGGGCGGCGGCCACGTCCGGCTGCCGCATCAGCGACTCGCCCACCAGCACCGCCCTGGCCCCGGCGGCCGCCACGCGGCGGATGTCATCGTGCGTCCAGATGCCCGACTCGCTCACCAGCAGCCGGTCCGGCGGCACCAGCGAACCCAGCCGCTCGGTCACCTCCAGCGTGGTGTGGAAGGTGCGCAGGTCCCGGTTGTTGATGCCGACGAGCCGGGCGCCGGAGGCCAGCGCCAGGGCCAGCTCATCGGCGGTGTGAACCTCCGTCAGCACGTCCATGCCCAGTTCGGCGGCCAGGGAGGCCAGCCGGTAGAGGTCCTCGGGCGTGCGGCCGGCGGCGCACTCACCGTGGAAGGCTGCCACGATCAGGAGGATGGCGTCCGCCCCCGCCGCCCGGGCCTCGTAGACCTGGTACTCGTCGATGATGAACTCCTTGCGCAGCAGGGGCAGGTCGACGGACTGCCGGATCGCCGTGAGGTACGCCAGCGAACCCTGGAAGTAGCGCTCATCGGTGAGCACGGACAGGCAGGCGGCGCCGCCCTCGGCGTACGCCCTGGCGATGGCCACGGGGTCGAAGTCGGGCCGGATGAGCCCCCTGGAGGGGCTGGCCTTCTTCACCTCGGCGATCACCCTGACCTCCGTCCCGACAGCCGCCGGGCGTGCGGCGCCCGCTGGCGCCTGACTGCCCGCCGGGTGCAGCACCTTCGCTGTCGACCCGGCCCGCGCAGCGGGTCGAGCTGCCGCTGACGGCCCGGCCCCCGTCGGTGCCCCGGCCAGCGCCCGCGCGAAACCCCTGGGGGGCGGGGCGTGGCGGGCGGCGGCGGCGACCTCCGACAGGGGCCGCACCCGCCTCGCCGCCGCCACCTCCGCCTCCTTGGCCGCCAGGATCTCGGCGAGGATCATCGCCGGGTCCGGGGCAAGAGCCCCAGGGCGTCCTGCACCCGGCGCAGTACGGGCGTCGAGACCGCCTCGGCCTCGGCGGCGCCCTTCTCGAGGATCTCCTCGATGACGCCCGGCTCGCAGAGCTCCCTGTACCGCTGCTGGATGGGCTCCAGGGTGGTTACCACCGCCTCGGCGACGTCCTTCTTGAACTGGCCGTAGCCGGTGTAGCGGCCGGCGATCTCGTCCAGCGACATGCCGGTGCAGAGCGAGAGGATGACCATGAGGTTGGAGACGCCGGGCTTCTTCTCGGGGTCGTAGCGCACCTCGCTCTCGGAGTCGGTCACGGCCCGCTTGATCTTCTTCCGGATCACATCCGGCGTGTCCAGCATGTGGATCGTGGCGGACTCGTCGGGGTCGGACTTGGACATCTTCTGGGTGGGGTCCTGGAGCGACATGATGCGGCCGCCGGCCTCCCGGGGCGGGATGTAGGGCTCGGGCACCACCACGAGCTCCCGGCCGAACCGGTTGTTGAGGCGGATGGCGATGTCGCGGGTCAGCTCCAGGTGCTGCTTCTGGTCGTCGCCCACGGGCACGTGCGTCGTGTCGTAGAGCAGGATGTCGGCGGCCATGAGCGCCGGGTAGGTGAAGAGGCCGGTGGTGACCACCTCGTTCTTAGCCGACTTGTCCTTGAACTGGGTCATGCGCTGCAGCTCGCCGTAGTAGCAGCTGACCTCCATCAGCCAGCCCATCTCGGCGTGGGCGGAGACGTGCGACTGGGCGAAGATGGTGGCCACGTTCGGGTCGATCCCCGCCGCCACGTAGATGCGGGCCATGTCCAGGGTGTTCTTGCGCAGCTCGGCGGGGTCCTTGGGCACGGTGAGGGCGTGCAGGTCGACCACGCAGAAGAAGCACTTGGCCTGGTGCTGCAGCTTGACGAAGTTGCGCATCGCCCCCAGGTAGTTGCCCAGGGTGACCCCGCTGGTCGGCTGCATGCCGGAGAAGACGGTCTTGATCGGCTTGTCGGTCATGCGGACTTCCACTCCTTTGTGCATTCCCTTGGGTTGAACGCACGCGGTCGGCGTGCGGGAGACTCCGGTTCTACTCGTTTCGTCAAATGGCTAGTATTCCCTGGTAAGCCCTGTCTGGAGGAGGGAGCAGTGCGTTGAACCGCCGACACTTTCTCGTGCGGGCCGCGCTCTGGGGACTGGGCCTGGTACTGGGGATGACCGGCTACAGCCGGTTCGTCGAGACCCGGCGGGTCCGGTTCGAGGAGCGCACCATCGGGATCTCCGGCCTGCCTCCCCACCTGGAGGGGTACACCATCGGGGTGCTGAGCGATCTGCACGTGGGCCCGACAACCCCTGCACGCTGGGTTCGGCAGGTGGTGGAACAGCTTGCCGACCGGCGGCCGGACCTGGTGGTGGCCGTGGGCGACTTCATCGGCGGCCACGAGCACGTCGCGGACGCCAACTGGTGTCTGGAGCCGGTGCGCGGGGCGCTGGCCGTGCTGGGCAACTGGGACTACTACGACCGCCGGATCCGCCGGGCCCTCACCAACGTCACGCTGCTGAACAACCGGGGCGTCCTGGCAGCCGAGGGCCTCTGGGTGGGCGGGGTCGACGAGCCCCGCCTGGGCCGGCCCAACGTGCGCCGCGCCCTGGCCGGCGCCCCGCCTGACGCCGTCCGCATCCTGCTCTGCCACGAGCCCGACTACGCCGACGACCTGGTCGGCCCCGAGCACAACGTGGCGCTGGTGATCGGCGGCCACAGCCACGGCGGCCAGGTCTGCCTGCCGGTCATCGGGCCGATCTTCCTGCCCGAGGGCGGCAGCAAGTACCACACGGGCCTCTACCGGGCCGCCCACTGCCAGGTCTACACCACCCGCGGTGTGGGCACCGCCCACATCCCCGTCCGCCTCTTCTGCCCGCCGGAGGTGACGCTGCTGCGCCTCGTGCGGCGGTAGCCGAGCGCCTCAGGAGGCAGTGCCCGCTGCGGCGGCGGAGACGTGGTTCGGGCGAAGCCCCGGGGGCAGGGAGGCGAAGCCGCCGTTCAGGGCGCCATCGCGCCCTGGGGCGGTGAGCCCCTGCCCCCGGGCCGTTTCACGCCGACTCCGCCCTGAGCCGGTGCGTCAGCTCCCGCAGGCGCTCCAGCGCCCGCCGAGCCTCGCCCGAGTCGATGGACTGCGCCGCCAGCTCGACCCCCTCCCGCAGCGTCCGCACCCGATCGGCGGCCAGGAGGGCAGCGGCGGCGTTCAGCAGCACCACGTCCCGCCGCGGGCCGGGCTCGCCGGAGAGCACCGCCTCGGTGATGCGGGCGTTCTCCTCCTTGGTACCGCCCCGGATGTACTCCCGGGGCGCCCGGCTGAGCCCGACGTCCTCCGGCACCACCCGGTAGGTCTGCACGAAGCCGTCCCGCATCTCCGAGATCACCGTCGGGGCCGAGATCGAGATCTCATCCATCCCGTCGGTGCCGTGCACCACCAGGGCGTGCTGGACCCCCAGGTTGCCCAGCACCCGGGCCAGCGGCTCGGTGAGGTTGGGGTCGTAGACCCCCATCAGCTGCGCCTGGGCCATCGCCGGGTTGGTGAGCGGCCCCAGGAGGTTGAAGATGTTCCGGAGGCCGATCTCCCGCCGCACCGGCGCCACGTGCTTCATGCTGGTGTGCAGGGCCGGGGCGTAGAGGAAGCCGATGCCCGCCTCGTCGATGCAGCGGCCCACCTGCGCCGGCGTCAGGTCGAGGTTCACACCCAGCGCCTCCAGCACGTCGGCCGACCCCGTGAGCGAGGTGGCCGCCCGGTTGCCGTGCTTCGCCACCGCCACCCCCGCACCGGCCACCACGAAGGCGGCGGTGGTGGAGATGTTGAACGTATGGGACCCGTCCCCGCCGGTGCCGCAGGTATCCACCACCATCGGCCGGCTGTGGTAGATCCGCGTGGCCCGCTCCCGCATCACCCGGGCCGCCCCCGTGATCTCCGCCACCGTCTCCCCCTTGATCCGGAGGGCCATCAGGAAGGCCGCCACCTGGGCGGGGGTGGCCTCCCCGGACATCATCAGGGCCATGGCCGCCTCCGCCTGGGCCTCGGTCAGGTCCTTGCCCTCCGCCACCTGCCTGAGCAGGGCCTTCATGTCCATCTCCATGCCTTCCGCCCTCCCCTCTCATGCGGCGACCGGCTGCGCCAGCCTGAGGAAGTTCTGCAGCAGCTGCCGGCCGCACTCGGTGAGAATCGATTCCGGGTGGAACTGCACCCCGTAGACCGGATGCACCCGGTGCTGCACCGCCATCACGAGCCCGTCCTCGGTCTCCGCCGTCACCGCGAGGTCGGCGGGCAGGCTCGCCCGGTCCACGATGAGCGAGTGGTACCGGGCGGCGGTGAACGGGTTGGGCAGCCCGGCGAAGAGCCCGGTGCCGCTGTGGTAGATCCGGCTGGTCTTGCCGTGCATCAGCGCCGGGGCCGGCAGCACCCGCCCGCCGTAGGCCTGGCCGATGGCCTGGTGGCCCAGGCAGACCCCGAGGATCGGGGTGGTGGGTCCCAGCCGGCGGATCAGCTCCAGGGAGATGCCCGCCTCGTCGGGGGTGCAGGGGCCCGGGCTGATGACCACCGCATCCGGCTGCATGGCGGCGATCTGCTCCACGGTGACCTGATCGTTCCGGTAGACCGCCTGGGCCGCCCCCAGCTCGCCCAGGTACTGGACCAGGTTGTAGGTGAAGGAATCGTAGTTGTCGATCACCACGATCATCAGAGCCCCTCCTCTGCCAGTTCCAGCGCCCGGATCAGCGCCCGGGCTTTACTCCGGGACTCGTTGTACTCGGCCGCGGGGTCCGAGTCGGCCACGATGCCGGCGCCGGCCTGGATGAAGACCCGGTCGCCCTTCATCACCAGGGTCCGGATGGCGATGCAGGTGTCCATGGCGCCGCCCCACGAGAAGTAGCCGACCGCCCCGCCGTAGATCCCCCGGCGCACGGGCTCCAGCTCGTCGATGATCTCCATCGCCCGGACCTTCGGCGCCCCGCTGAGCGTCCCGGCGGGGAAGCAGGCGGCCAGCACGTCGCAGGCGTCCCGGCCGGCGGCCACCTCGCCGCGGATGTCGCTGACGATGTGCATCACGTGCGAGTACCGCTCCACCTGCATCAGCTGGTGCACGTGCACCGAGCCGAAGGCGCAGACCCTTCCCAGATCGTTGCGGCCCAGGTCCACCAGCATCACGTGCTCGGCCCGCTCCTTCTCGTCGGCCAGGAGCTCCGCCTCCAGCCGCCGGTCCTCCTCCTCGGTGGCCCCCCGGGGCCGGGTGCCGGCCAGCGGCCGGGTGGTGGCGACGCCGTCCTCCACCCGCACCAGCAGCTCCGGCGAGGCGCCGATCACCTTCAGATCGCCGAAGGCCAGGTAGAACATGTAGGGGCTGGGGTTGAGCATGCGGAGCGCCCGGTAGATGTCCAGGGGACGGCTGCGCACCCGGGTTTCCCACCGCTGGGAGAGCACCACCTGGAAGGCGTCGCCGGCCCGGATGTACTCCTTGGCCCGCTCCACCGCCGCCGCGAACTCCTCCTGCGTCTGGCAGGCCCGCACCTCCAGGGGGCGGGGCCGGCCCCAGGGGAGGCCCGGCGGGAGCGGCACCGGACCCCGCAGCCGCTCCACCGCCCGGTCCAGCAGGGCCTGCGCCCGCCGGTAGGCCACCTCGGGCTCGCCGCCCGGCATGGTGTTGGCGATGAGGAGCAGCTTGTGCTTCAGGTGGTCGAAGACCACCACCAGCTCCGGCGCCATGAAGAGCGCCTCGGGCAGGTCCAGGTCGTCGGGCGGGCCCTCCGGCAGCCGCTCGTAGGCCCGTACGGCGTCGTAGGCGAGATACCCGACCGGACCGCCGGCGAACCGGGGCAGCCCCGGGGGCTGGTAGACGGCGAAGCGGCGGAGCACCTGGCGCAGGTGGCCCAGCGGGTCGCCCTCCAGCCGCTCACCCCTCTCCCCGTCGGTCACCATGCCCACCGTCCGGTACTCGGCGGCCTCCTCGCCCTTGAGCAGGCGGCTCACGCCCGCCTTGTGGGCCAGCGTCAGGAGCGGCCGGCAGCCCAGGAAGGAGTAGCGGGCCACCTTCTCGCCGCCCTCCACCGACTCGAAGAGGAAGGCCCCCGCCTCGTCCAGGCAGAGCTTCATGAAGACGGAGATCGGCGTCTCGAGGTCAGCCAGGACCTCCCGGTGGACGGGGATCAGGTCGTATTCCCTGGCCAGGCTCAGGTAGGTCCCCAGGCTGGGGTGGTACATCGCAACTCACGCTCCTCGGGTTGACAATGCAAAACGGCCTTCGTCCCCGGAAAAGGGACGAAGGCCTGTGTGTACAGCCTACGCGGTGCCACCCCAATTCGCCTGCGACTGCAGGCGCACTTTTCGCAGGTACTAACATACCCTCTACCCGGTAACGGCGGAAGCCACCGGCCCGCCTACTGATGCGCCCTTCGGCGCACGTTCGGCCGGCAAGCTCGTGGGACCATTCGCCAGACTCCTCCGTACCGGACCTCACACCACGGGGCCTTGCAGCCCCCGCCGGCTCGCTGAGACGGATCGGTCTGGGTACTCTCCCCAGTCATCGCTGCGAGACGATTGGATTTGACACAGAGATTAGCACGGGCCGGTGCGCGTGTCAACACCCGTTTTCCGAAATGGATGCGAATCTCACATGGACAGCAACACATCATGGGGAAGGATGATTCCGCACCTGACACTAGAGAGCACATCGCCGAGCAGTGAACCAGTACCGCCGACCCACTAAGCTCAGTTGACGATGACCCGTTGAATCGGATATATGAATACTCAGAACATCTGCACCAGGAGGCCACTTGATGCACCCACCGAATCCATCCGCCCGAGCGCAGTCCTACACGAGCAGACCGCCGGTCCCCCTCTGGCTGCGGGCCGTCGTGTACAGCCAGGCGCTCTTCTGGGGCGCGTGGTGGGCCGGCTACCTCTGGCTGCCCGAGGGCGCCCTGCGGGGCAGCAGCGGCGCGTCCGTGCTGCCCATCGACCACCTGCCCCCGGTGCCCCGCACCCTGGCCGTGATCGCCTGGAACCTGCTGTGGATGCTGCTCTTCGCCGCAGCCGCCAACCTGGTGCAGGTACGGCGGTGGCCGCTGGGGCTCACCGCCGTCCTGGCGATGTGGGTCATCTACGGGCTGCTCCTCGGCACCAACTCCTTCGCCGTCCCGCTGCCCGAGCGGCCGAGCCCCTCCGTCGCGCTGGTGCTTCAGCGGTCGGGGTTCATGGAGCTCGCGGCGTACCTGATCACGGCTATTGCGACCGCCCCCATCGCCCGACTGCGGCAGGCCGGCTGGCTGTCGGGACGGACGGAGCGGATCATACCGGAGCCGCTCTCCGCAGGACACCGGCTCCTGCTTGCCCTGGCCGTGCTGCTGGTGGTCGCCGGGGCCGTGCGGGAAGTGATCCAGTGGTGCGGCGCAGCCGGATGCTGAAATCGAGTAGGCCGTAGGGTCGCCCTACGACCTCTCACAACACCGGACATGCGGGTCACGCATCCGGCGTTTCGTCAAGCGCTCCGAGTCGA